>DASWRZ010000042.1:0-8852 GCA_036402935.1 Actinoplanes sp. | reverse complement strand
CTTCTATAAACTGTTTCTTGCAAGACTGCGCACGCATTGCGCGGACAACCGGTCACCTGGGGAGGAAGAAAGTGTCGCAGCGAGGTCAGGGCATGGCAGCGGACATCGCGGAACAACCGGGCGGATTCGCCCGGCTGCTCGCCGCCGAGAGCAGTGCCGCGATCGCCGGGGTGGCGGCCGAGGTTGCCCGGCGCGGCCCCCGCAACGTCCTCTTCGTGGCGCGCGGCACCTCCGATCACGCCGCCCTCTACGGCGCCTACCTCAGCGAGATCCGGCTCGGGTTGCCGGTGGCCAGCGCGTCGCCGAGTGCGATCACGCTCTACGGCGCCAAGCCCGACTTCACCGGCACGCTCGTCATCGGGGTCAGCCAGAGTGGCGGCTCGCCCGACCTCACCGGCGTGCTCCAGGTGGCCCGGCAACAGGGTGGCCTGACCCTGGCGGTCACCAACAACCCGTCGTCGCCGCTGGCCGAGGCGGCCGAGCTGTCGATCGACGTGGCCGCCGGGCACGAACGGGCGGTCGCGGCCACCAAGACGTACACGGCCGAGCTGCTGGCGCTGCTCATGCTCATCGAGGGCGTGCGGGCGGGCGACGGGCGGTTGCCCGCCGACGAGCAGGCGGCGCTCGACAAGCTGCCCCAGCTGGCCGAGGACACGCTGCGCGACACGTCCGCCGACGACCTCGCTCAGCGGTACCGGTTCGCTTCCCGGATGGTCACGACCGGGCGGGGGTACGCGTACCCGACCGCCCGGGAGACCGCCCTCAAGCTGATGGAGACCTCGTACCTGCCGGCGCTCTCGTTCAGCGGGGCCGACCTGCTGCACGGCCCGCTCGCCATGACCGACCCGGACGTACCGGTGCTGGCCGTGGTCGGCGACGGCCCGGGCGGGCGGTCGATGCGCGACGTGGTCGACCGGCTGGGCGCCGAGCGCCGCGCCGACGTGGTGACGATCGGCGCCACCGACGTGCCGGGGGCCTCGGGCCGGCTCGCGGTGCCGGGCGTCGACGAGCGGTACGGCCCGCTGCTCGACATCCTGCCGCTCCAGCGCCTCGCCCTCGCCCTGGCCCTCGCCCGCGGCGAGGACCCGGACGCCCCGCGCGGCCTCAAAAAGGTCACGACGACCCTCTAGCCTTGTGGCGATCTGGCCTTGTAGCGATCGCCGCCGGTGTCATGGCCCGCGGTCTTCTGACGCCCGCGGGCCATGACACCGGGTCCCAGGCGATCGCCCGCGGAGCGAAGCGGAGCAAGATAGCAGAGTGAGCACGCTGCGAGATCTCGTCGAGGAGCACACCGGTCTCGGCGAAGCCGACATCGACCACCTGCACCGCCTCGCCGGTGACTGGCAGCTGCTGTCCGACCTCTCCTTCGCCGACCTGCTGATGTGGGTGCCGGTGCGGGACGCCACCGGGCAGCCGCGGCGGTTCCTCTGCGTGGCCCAGGTGCGGCCGACGACCGCCCCGACGGCCTACCAGGACGACCAGGTCGGCAAGATCGTCGGCGGCCCCGAGGTGGCCCACCTCGACATCGCCTTCACCCAGGAGCGCATCTGGCGGGAGGGCGACCCGGTCTGGTACGGCGACACCCCGGCCCGGCACGAGGCGATCCCGGTGCGGCTGCGCGACGTGACCGACCGCGACGAGTGCCCGACCGAGGTGATCGCGGTGATCGGGCGGGACACCAACCTGTCCACCGCGCGCACGCCGAGCCAGCTCGAGCTCAACTACCTGACGACCGCCGACGACCTGGCCCAGATGGTCGCCGACGGCACGTTCCCGCCGCGCCGGCACCCGGGCGAGACCACCTCGGCGCCGCGCGTCGGCGACGGGCTGATCCGGCTCGACGGCAGCGGCAAGGTGACGTACGCGAGCCCGAACGCCCAGTCGGCCTATCGCCGGCTCGGGTTCAACGCCCACCTGGTCGGCGAGGAGCTGTCCGGGCTGACCAGCCGGCTGGCCGCCGACCCGCTCGAGGGCACCGACGCGGCCGAGCGCATCCTGGCCTCGCTCCGCGGCGAATCCCCGGCGCGGCAGGAAGTCGACGCCCGCGGCGCGACCGTGCTCACCCGGGCGCTGCCGCTGATGCCGGCCGGTGTGCCGATCGGCGCGCTGGTGCTGGTGCGCGACGTCACCGAGGTCCGCCGCCGCGACCGCGCCCTGATGACCAAGGACGCGACGATCCGCGAGATCCACCACCGGGTCAAGAACAATCTGCAGACCGTGGCCGCCCTGCTGCGCCTGCAGGCCCGCCGGGTCGACCTGCCCGAGGCCCGGATGGCGCTGCAGGAGTCGGTGCGCCGGGTCGCCTCGATCGCGCTCGTGCACGAGACGCTCTCGATGTCGAACGAAGAGGCGGTCGAGTTCGACGGCATCGTCGATCGGGTCGCCTCGGCGGCCACCGAGGTGGCGGCGACCAACTTCACCGTCAAGATGCGGCGCGAGGGCACCTTCGGGGTGCTGCCGGCCGAGATCGCCACCTCGCTGGTGATGGTGCTCAACGAGCTGCTGATCAACGCGGTCGAGCACGGCTTCCCAGCGCCGGAGGAGGAAGAGCCGCCGGCGCTCGACGCCCCGCGGGCGGAGGTCGGCGAGGTGGTCGTCTCGGCCCACCGGTTCCGCAAGCAGTTGCACGTCACGGTGGCCGACAACGGGCAGGGGCTGCCCGAGGGCTTCGTGGCCGATTCGAAAGGGCGGCTCGGGCTGCAGATCGTGCGGGCGCTGGCCACCGGCGAGCTGCGCGGGAGCATCGAGCTGCGCAACCGGGCGGGCGGCGGCACCGAGGCGGTCCTCGTGGTGCCTCTGGGCAAGCGGTAGTTGTTGCGGCGCTTGTTGCGGCATTGTGAACCAGTGGTGACGGTCGGCACACTCCCGGAATCTGGACCACACTGGCCGAGAATGCCGTGCCGTGAGAGGCTAGCGACATGACCGCCGCAGTTGACCGCCGCTTCGTGGCCCGCCGCCACGTTGACTACGGCCGCGTCCGCAGCGCCATGTGTCCGGCTTCCTGACGACGCCCGATTTTCATTTTCGGGCGCGGATGACGCGCCGGCCTCTCCTGACACCGAAGTCACGAGCCCTCCCACGGCCGTGAGCGTCCAGAAGCGCCCACGAAACCCGGAGGACCGCCGTTATGGCGCCCAGCAGCACCCCAGCAACGCCGTCCGCCCGCCCCCGCAAGGCGCGCGGCGAAGGCCAGTGGGCGCTCGGACACCGCGAGCCGCTCAACCCCAACGAGCGCACCAAAAAGGACGACAACCCGCTCAACGTCCGGTCCCGCATCGAGAACATCTACGCCCACGGCGGGTTCGCCTCGATCGACCCGGCCGACCTGCGTGGCCGTTTCCGCTGGTGGGGGCTCTACACCCAGCGCAAGGCCGGGATCGACGGAGGCCGCACCGCGGTCCTCGAGCCCGAGGAGCTCGAAGACGAATACTTCATGCTCCGCGTCCGCGTCGACGGCGGCGAGCTGACCCTGGCCCAGTTGCGGGTGATCGCCGACATCTCGCGTGAGTTCGCCCGCGACTCGGCCGACATCACCGACCGGCAGAACATCCAGCTGCACTGGATCCGGGTCGAGGACATGCCGGAGATCTGGCGTCGGCTCGAAGCGGTCGGCCTGCAGACCACCGAGGCGTGCGGCGACTGCCCCCGCGTCGTGCTCGGCAGCCCGGTCGCCGGGGTCTCGCCGGACGAAGTACTCGACCCGACCCCGGCCATCGACGAGATCCTCAAGCGCTACATCGGTGACCCGCGCTACTCCAACCTGCCGCGCAAGTTCAAGACCTCGATGTCCTGGCTGGCCGACACGCCCTACGAGGTCAACGACATCGCGTTCCTGGGCGTCGAGCACCCGACCCACGGACCGGGCTTCGACCTCTGGATCGGCGGCGGCCTCTCCACCAACCCCCGGCTGGCCGAGCGGCTCGGCGTCTGGGTGCCGCTGGACGAGATCCCGGACGTCTGGGAGGGCGTCGTCTCGATCTTCCGCGACTACGGCTACCGGCGGCTGCGTCACCGCGCCCGGCTGAAGTTCCTGCTCGCCGACTGGGGCGTGGCCAAGTTCCGCGAGGTCCTGGAGAAGGAATACCTGGGCCGCGCGCTCATCGACGGACCGGCACCCGATCTGCCGGCCAAGCCGGTCGACCACATCGGCGTGCACAAGCAGGTCGACGGCCGCAACTACGTGGGTGCGGCCCCGGTCGTCGGCCGGACCAGCGGAAAGCAGCTCAACCAGCTGGCCGATCTCGTCGAGTCGGTCGGGTCGCAGCGGGTGCGGCTCACGCCGTACCAGAAGCTCCTGGTCCTTGACGTCGAAGACGACAAGGTCGAGCCGTTCGTCGAAGCCCTCCGCGGCATCGGGCTGGAAGCCCGGCCCTCGGCCTGGCGGCGCGGCACCATGGCCTGCACCGGCATCGAATACTGCAAGCTCGCCATCGTCGAGACCAAGGCCCGCGGCGAGGAGCTGGTGGCCCGGCTCGAAGAGCGTATGCACGACTTCGACGCCGACATCTCGATCCACCTCAACGGCTGCCCCAACGCCTGTGCTCGCACACAGGTCGCCGACATCGGGCTCAAAGGCCAGCTGGTTATGAATGCTCATGGCGAGCAGGTCGAAGGCTTCCAGGTGCACCTCGGCGGCGGCCTGGGCATGGCCCAGGGCCAGACCGCCGGCTTCGGGCGCAAGCTGCGCGGGCTCAAGGCCACCGCGGAAGAGCTTCCGGGGTACGTCGAGCGGCTCGCCCGCCACTACCTGGACGGTCGAACGTCGCGCGAGGAGACGTTCGCGAACTGGGTTCTGCGGGCCGACGAAGAGCTACTGAAATGAGCGACGCCCGTTCCGCGCCGCTCTACTGCCCCTACTGCGGGGAAGAGGACCTCTACCCCAACGAGGCATCGCACGGGGCCTGGGAGTGCCATTCCTGTGCCCGAGTTTTCACGGTCAAGTTCAACGGGTTGCTGTCCAAGGGAGTGAACCGATGACTATCGTGACCGCCGCTGACCTGGGACTTGTGTCCCTGGGGGGCGCCCCGATCACCTCGCCTTTCGAGAAGCTGGCCCGCGACGCCGCGGCCGCCCTCGAAGGCGCCCCGGCCGAAGAGATCGCCAAGTGGGCGACCGACACCTTCGGCGCGCGTTTCTGCGTGACCAGTTCGATGGCCGACGCCGTCGTCGCCCATCTCTTCTCCCGGGTCTCGCCCGGCGTCGACGTGGTCTTCCTCGACACCGGCCTGCACTTCCCGGAGACGCTCAGGGTGCGCGACATCGTCGCCGCGACCATGGACGTCAACGTCAAGTCGATCCGCCCGCGCATGACGGTCGGCCAGCAGGACGGGGAGTACGGGCCCCGGCTGTTCGCCCGCAACCCGGACGAGTGCTGCTTCATGCGCAAGGTCGAGCCGCTCGAGCGGGCGCTGACCGAGTACGACGCCTGGGCCACCGGACTGCGCCGCGACGAGTCGCCGACCCGGGCCAACACGCCGGTCGTCACGTTCGACGCCAAGAAGGGCAAGGTCAAGGTCAACCCGATCGCGGCCTGGACCCAGGCCGACGTCGACCGCTACATCTCGCGCTGGAACGTGCCGGTCAACGAGCTGTTCAAGAAGGGCTACGGGTCGATCGGCTGCTGGCCGTGCACCCGGCGCACCAAGGCGGGCGAGGACCCGCGGGCCGGCCGGTGGGCGATGTTCGAGAAGACCGAATGCGGCCTTCACGTCTGAGCCTCGGCGTCGTGCTGGTGGCGCACGGCAGCCGCGACCCGCGCGCGGCCGTCGCCACGTCGGCGCTGGCGCGGGCCGTCGGACGGGCCCACCCGTCGTGGGCCGTCCGCGCCGCCTATCTGGATCACGCCGGCCCCCGGCCGGTCGACGTGCTGGCGTCGCTGCCGGTGCGGCGGGCGGTCGTGGTGCCGCTTCTGCTGACGTCGGCCTACCACGGGCGGGTGGACATTCCCGCGGTGCTCTCCTCGGCCGCCGCGCTTCCGCTGACGGTGTCGCTGGCGCCCGTGCTGGGCCCGTCGCCCGATCGAGGCCCGCTCTCGGATTCGGCCCCGGTCGTGGACTCGGCCCCGGTCCTGGACTCGGCCCCGGCTTCGGTCTCGCCGCATCTCGTCGAGGCGCTCGTGCGGCGGCTGCCGGACGCCGAGCTGGACGCCGTGGTGCTCGCCGCGGCCGGGACCCGGGACGCGGCGGCCCGGTCGACCGTCGAAGACGCGGCAAACGCCCTGAGCGCCCGTTTGCGCCTCCCGTGCACCGCCGCCTATGCCTCGGCCGCCCCGCCGGCCGCTGGGGAGGCGGTGAGCCGTCTGAGGGCCGCGGGAGCCCGCCGGGTCGGCATGGCGGCCTACTTCCTGGCGCCGGGGCTGCTCTACGACAACGCGGTCCGCTCGGCCCGCGAGGCCGGTGCGGTCGCGATCGCCGAGCCGCTGGGCGACGCACCCGATCTGGTGCGTCTGGTGGCCACCCGCGTCGCGGCCGCTGTGCGCAGCCCGCTCGCCCCCGCGGCCTGACCCACCGGTCGCCTGCGCTTGAGCGCGGCCGCTGTGTGCAGGGCGCTCGCTCCCGCGGCCTGACGCACCGGTCGGCTGCGCTTGGACGCGGCCGCTGTGCCCAGCCCGCTCGCGTCCGGGGCCTGAGCCAACCGTCGCCTGCTCTTGGCGCAACCACTCACTCAGGTCGCCCGGTCGGGGTGAGCGTTCTGGGCGCGCCAGCGCCCTGCTCGCCGCGGCCGGGCCCTCGGCGTGAGCGACGGTCTGCACCGCCCACCCCGATGCGACATCTGGATCTTGGTGTTGATCTGTCGGGCCGTTGCGGAGAGTCACCGCGCTATCGACGGGCGTATACCGCGACCGCGTCCACTGCGGAGGGTGAGGGATTGGGGACTAATGGTTCGGCGGGCGCGATTTCGAGATCATTTCAGGAAACGGGAGGCACTGAACGTGATCGTATTCGCGCGCACCGAAATCGGAGCGCTGGGTAATCGAGTGGAAACAGCAAGACGCCCCGGTGCCGATCGGCCCGGGGCGCAAATGCTGTGAGGGGATTGATTCAGGCGGTAGGAGCGCCGACCCGGAGGCCGCCACGACGCTTCACGGCGCGTCGCTCGTCTTCGCTCATCCCGCCCCATACGCCGGCGTCCTGCCCGGACTCGAGTGCCCACGCGAGGCAATCGGAAGTCACGGGGCACCGCCGGCACACGGCCTTGGCCTGCTCGACCTGCAGGAGCGCGGGGCCGGACGTCCCGATGGGGAAGAACAGCTCCGGGTCCTCGTCGCGACAGATCGCATCGTGGCGCCAGTCCATGGCGGCAACACTCCTTGTTTCGGATGGGGTAATGAATTGCGGTGCTGTTTACCTATGCATGCGCGTGGCGGCCGGGCGGGGAGGGCCCGCCGGCTCGCCGGTGCGTCAGCAAGCTTTTTATGTTGCTCCGCTGCTGTTCGGCGCTTCTGTTTTAGGAACGCGCACAAGTAGCAGCGGGTTACTTCTTATCGCTTGTGAATGCTTTCACGAACTCTCGCGATGTCAAGGGTAGCGCCGGAAGTTTCTCCGGGCGGGTGAGCTGGGTCACCGTCCCTTTGTCCGGATCTGTGCGGGTTGCCAGAGCCGGTCGACGAACGCACCCATCAATGTAGTACGGTCTCGGTCCCTTCGCCGCCCTTTTGCCCGTCTTTCTGTAACGGATCGTGAGGGGCGACCGAAACGTACTACCCTGTAATCAGCAGATCACACGCAGCGCTTCGGGGACGGACACGAAGTGCACCTTCTGCCGCTCGCCGAGATAGTCGCCGTCGAGCTGGAACGGCTGCGGCCGGCTCGCCACCACGGTGAACTCGTCGACGTCGTGCAGCTGGAGCACCTGCTTGCCGTGCGGGCTGCGACCGGCCGCCAGCTGGGCCATCGTGCGGCTGGTGTTGATCATCGCGAGTTTGCGGAGCGCCAGCACGTCGAGGCCGTGGTCGAACGAGGCCTGCGGGTTGGGGTCGATCGGGCGGTCGCCGAGATAGGTCCAGGGAGCGGTGTTCTGCACGATCACGGTTCCGAGGTCGGCCTCGGCGGTCTCGCCCGGCCGCTCGATCGAGAGCGGCGGTGTGTTGCGATCGTCGCCGGTGAGGAAGTGGCCGGCGATCGAGCGGAAATAAAGCGCCGGGGTGGAGGTGCGGCCGCGGAGCCGCGCCTGCTCGACCCGGCGCACGACCGCGGCGTCGAGCCCGACCCCGGCGGCGAAGGTGAAGTAGCGGTCGTCGGCCCGGCCCAGCCCGATCGCCCGGTGCCGGCCGTCGCGCAGCCCGTCGAGGATCACACTGGTGCCGTCGGCCCAGTCACGGGGCAGGCCGAGCGCGCGGGCGAAGACATTGGTCGAGCCGCCGGGCACCACGGCCAGGGCGGGCAGATGCTGGGCCGAGGGGCCGGGCAGGTGTGCGAGCGCGGCCGGTGCGGTCATCAGCCCGTTGACCGCCTCGTTGACCGTGCCGTCGCCGCCCAAGGTCACCACGACATCGATGCCGCTCTCGGCCGCGGCGCGGGCGAGACTCGCCGCATGACCGCGCCGGGTGGTGTATTCGACCGTCAGGTCGACCGCGGAGCGCAAGGCCCGGACGAGCACGTCACGGCTGCGCTCGCTGGTGGTGGTGGCTCTGGGGTTAACCACCAGTAACGCTCGCATGGGCGGCACTGTACCCGGCGGGACGCCTGGGAGCTGTCGGTAAGGTGCAGCGGTGACCGGTGAGAAGTCAGTCGTTGACAAACCCGCGACGTTGTTGTGGGCGGTGCGGTTGCTCTATCTGCAAAGCGCCGGACTGGCCGGCCTCACCGCCTATCTTCTGGTCCTCGATGTGACCAGCGGCGACGTTCAGGTGG
>DASWRZ010000041.1:0-3877 GCA_036402935.1 Actinoplanes sp. | reverse complement strand
CCCGGGAGATGCACGAGCTGATCAACGTGCTCGACCAGCAGTCCAAGGTGACCGCCGAGGGGATTCCGCGACTGCGCTCGATGAAGAACCTCGAGGAGTACTGGATCGAGATCAACCGGCTGGAGAACGACGGCGACCGGGCGTACCGGATGCTGCTGGTCCGGCTCTTCTCCGGCGAGTACGACGCGCTCACCGTGCTCAAGATGAAGGAGGTCGCCGACGAGCTCGAGGCGGCCTGCGACGCGTTCGAGCACGTGGCGAACACCGTCGAGACCATCAAGGTCAAGGAGTCCTAGACCTTGTCGGCCCAGTTCATCGCGGTGCTGGCCGTGATCGTCGCGTCGATGGCGTTCGACTACACCAACGGCTTCCACGACGCCGCGAACGCCATCGCCACCAGCGTCAGCACCCGTGCCCTCACGCCGCGGGTGGCCCTGCTGATGGCGGCGATCGGCAACTTCATCGGCACCCACGCCGGTGCCAAGGTCGCCACCACCGTCGGCTCCGGCCTGATCAAGTTGCCGCACCGCGTGGACGCGCTCGCCGTGGTCCTCGCCGGAGTGCTCGGCGCGGTCTGCTGGAACCTGATCACCTGGTATTTCGGGCTGCCCTCGTCGTCCTCGCACGCGCTGATCGGCGGCCTGGTCGGCGCCGCGCTCGTGGCCGGCGACCAGGTGATGTGGCACGGCATCCTCGACAAGGTCATCCTGCCGATGCTGCTGTCCCCACTGGCCGGCTTCGTCCTCGGCTTCCTCGCCATGCTGACGCTGATGTGGACCTTCCGCCGCGGCCGGCCGGGCCGGCTCAACCGCGGTTTCCGCTGGGCGCAGACCGCCTCGGCGGCCGCCATGTCGATCGGACACGGCCTACAGGACGCGGCCAAGACCATCGGCGTCATCGTGCTCGCGCTGTACGTCGGCGGTTTCCAGAAGTCGGTGACCCACATTCCGCAGTGGGCATACTGGACTTCGGCAACCGTGCTGGCACTGGGCACCTACGCCGGCGGCTGGCGCATCATCCGCACTCTGGGCCGGAAGATCATCGACCTGGGACCGCCCGAGGGCTTCGCCGCCGAGGTGGTGGCCAGCGCCCTGCTCTTCGTCTTCGGCATCGGCCTGGGCGCACCGATCAGCACCACCCACACCATCACCTCGGCGATCATGGGCGTCGGCGCCACCAAGAAGCTGTCCGCCGTCCGCTGGGGCGTGGCCGGCAACATCGTCGGCGCCTGGATCCTCACCTTCCCCGGCGCAGGCGGCATAGCCGCCCTCATCTTCCTGGCGGTCCGCCCACTGTTCAGCTGAACGCTTCCGGTAACGGACGCGTCGGACGGCATTGATTCGGCTGACGGCCCGGCAGCGGCTCGGCAAGCACTCGCTGGGGACACGCGGGAGGTTGCACCACGGTCGGTCTCACCCGGCCG
The DNA here is from genome assembly GCA_036402935.1 of Actinoplanes sp. Classification (GTDB taxonomy): domain Bacteria; phylum Actinomycetota; class Actinomycetes; order Mycobacteriales; family Micromonosporaceae; genus Actinoplanes. Next base: position 2,454 of record DASWRZ010000041.1, on the reverse strand, counting down.
GCCGCAGGTCCGGTAGAACTCGATCCGGCTGACCAACTTGGTGGGCAAGACGATTAGCGGATGGCCTAGTAGGCGACGCCGATCTCGGAGCGGATCGTGTCGAGCAGGCTCATCACCTCGAGGGTGGTGGCGTGCGGCATCAGGGGACTCTCGACCTCGCCGGCGAGAAGGCAGCGCTGCACCTCGGCCGCCTCGAACTGGTAGCCGCTGCCCTCGAAGGGGAACTGGAAGGTCTCCGGGGCCCGGCCCGGCCGGATCAGGGTGAACTCGCGGGGGACGAAGAAGCCCGGCGGCAGGTCGATGCGGCCCTCGGTGCCGGTGATCGAGGCGGCGTTGCGGCTCTCGCCGTTGATGCTGCAGGTCACGGCCGCGACCGCGCCGTTCTGGAAGCCCATGAGCACGCCCGTGTTCTCGTCGACGCCCTCCGGGGTCAGGTGGGCCCACGAGCGCACCTCGGCCGGCGCACCGAGGATCAGATGGACCAGGTTGATCGGGTAGACGCCGAGGTCCAGCAGGGCGCCCCCGCCCAGCTTGGGGTCGCGCAGCCGGTGCTCGGCCGGGAACGGCCCGTGCAGGCCGAAGTCGGCGTGGATCGAGCTGATCCAGCCGATCGCGCCCGCGTCGACCAGTTCGGTGATCTTGCGGATGGCCGGGTTCATGCGCATCCACATGGCTTCCATCAGGAAGACGTCGCGCTCGCGGGCGGCCGCCACCAGCCGGGCCGCCTGGGCCAGGTCCAGCGTGATCGGCTTTTCGACCAGGACGCCCTTGCCGCCCTCGACGCAGGCCAGGGCGGCGTCGAAGTGCACCGCGTGCGGGGTCGCCACATAGACCACGTCGACCTCGTCGTCGGCGGCCAGGGCCTCGTAGGAGCCGTGGGCGCGGGCGAAACCGAACCGCTCGGCGAACGCCGTGGCCGACTCGGCCGAGCGGGATCCGACGGCGGCCAGTTCGGCGCCTTCGACGAGCGCCAGGTCGGCGGCGAACTGGGCGGCGATGCCACCGGTGGCGAGCACGCCCCAGCGAACCTTCTGTGCGGTCATGATCGTTACGGTATCGTCCTCGGCGCCCCCGGTGGCAGGATCGACGAGTGACCGATGCCATGCCGCTCCCGCCCGCCATGGTCGAGCGCGCACGCGGGTTCCAGGGGCCTGCGGCCCCGACCCGCGCCGCCGCCACCGTCGTCCTGTTGCGCCCGTCCGGCGAGACCTTTCAGGTGTACGTGTTGAAGCGCGCGACGACCATGGTCTTCGGTGGGGTCTACGCGTTCCCGGGCGGCCGGGTCGACCCGTCGGACCGTCCGGAGACGCTGCGCGACGACTGGGCCGACCGGCTCGGAGTCGCCGACGAGGAGGCGCGGGCCGCGGTCGGCGCGGCCGCGCGCGAGCTGTTCGAGGAGGCGGGCGTGCTGCTGGCCGGCCCGCGCGACGAGGTCGACCGCACGGTCAGCGACGGTTCGCTCAGCGGCGTCGTGACGGTCGGTGGCCCGGACGCCGCCGCCGTGGCCGAAGGCCTCGACGAGGAGGGCGACCAGGCCGGCGCGGTCGGCCACATCAGCGAAGCCGACCGCAGCGCCGGCGTAGTCGGCGACATCAGCGAAGCCGACCGCAGCGCCGGCGTAGTCGGCGACATGAGCGAAGCCGACCGCAGCGCCGGCGTAGTCGGCGACGTCAGCGAAGCCGACTGGGAGGCCGACCGGGCCGCGGTGGCCGCCCGGGAGCTGAGCATGACCGAGCTGCTGGAGCGCCGTGGCCTGCGGCTGCGCGACGACCTGCTGCTGCCCTGGGCCCGCTGGATCACGCCGGAGTTCGAGCCCAAGCGGTTCGACACCTGGTTCTTCGTGGCGCTGCTGCCCGAGTCGCAGACCGCTCGGGACGTCTCCGGCGAGGCCGAGCACGCACTGTGGATCGAGCCCGCCGAGCACGCCGGGCTGTCCATGCTGCCGCCCACGCGCACGATGATGAGGGGGCTCACGGCGTACGGAAAGATCGCGGAAGTGGTCGCGGCCGCGAGTCGCCGTGATGCGGCGACCCCGGTGATGCCTCGCGTGATCTTCACCGAAGACGGCGGCGCCCGGGTCCTCATCGAGGATCCGGGCGCCGGAGAAGAAGAGGCCCGAGAAGAAGGCAACGGAGAAGACGGGACCCGAGAAGAAGAGGCCCGAGAAGAAGAGGCCCGAGAAGAAGAGGCCTAGCCGAAGCGACCGGTGATGTAGTCCTCGGTCTTCTTCTCGGTCGGATTGCTGAAGATCTTCTGGGTGTCGTCGTACTCGATCAGGCGACCCGGGTCGCCGGTCTTGTCGATCGAGAAGAACCCGGTCTTGTCGCTGACCCGGGCGGCCTGCTGCATGTTGTGCGTGACGATGATGATCGTGAAGCGGTCCTTCAGCTTGAACATCAGGTCCTCGATCGCCAGCGTCGAGATCGGGTCGAGCGCCGAGCAGGGCTCGTCCAT
>DASWRZ010000040.1:0-6385 GCA_036402935.1 Actinoplanes sp. | reverse complement strand
GTCCGGTTCGCTGCCGCCCGGCATGGCGCTGCTGGTCGTGCGCCGGGGCCCGAACGCGGGGGCCCGGTTCCTGCTCGACCATGACGTGACGACCAGCGGGCGGCACCCCGACAGCGACATCTTCCTCGACGACGTGACGGTGTCGCGCCGCCACGCGGAGTTCCACCGCGACAGCGGCACCTTCACGGTGCGCGACGTCGGCTCGCTGAACGGCACCTACGTCAACCGTGAGCGGGTCGAGGCGGCCACGCTCAGCAACGGTGACGAGGTGCAGATCGGCAAGTTCCGCCTGGTGTTCATCGCCGGGCCGCGGCCCGAGGGCGAGGTCGGCCGGGCGTGACCTCGTCCGGGGCGGCCGCGCGTGACCCGGGGGCACGGCCCTCGGGTTCCCGCGAGGCTGCGCTGATGAGCATCGGGGAGGTGCTGGCCCACCTGCGCACCGAGTTCCCCGACACGACGATCTCCAAGCTGCGGTTCCTGGAGGCGGAAGGGCTGGTCGACCCCCAGCGCACCGCCTCGGGCTACCGCAAATATTCGTGGAACGACGTCGCGCGGCTGCGGTTCGTGCTGACCGCCCAGCGCGACCAGTATCTGCCGCTGCGCGTGATCCGCGAACAGCTGGAGCGGATGGAGGACGAGCCGGCCCCGCCGGCCCGTCCGACGCTGGTCGCGGTCGGCGGGGAGAAGGCGGCCGATCCGTCCGACTCCCGGATTCCCCGGGAGGATGTGATCGAGCGCACCGGCGTCACCGACGTGCTGCTCGACGAACTGGAGCAGATCGGCCTGGTCACGGCCCGTCCGCCGGGGTGGTACGACGCGGACGCCGTGATCATCGTGGAGGCCGTGGTGGGTCTGGCCCACTACGGGCTCGAGGTGCGACATCTGCGGGCCTTTCGGGCCGCCTCCGACCGCGAGGTGGGCCTGTTCACACAGCTGCTGGCACCGCTGGTGCGGCAGAGCGATCCGGGTGCCCGGGCCCGCGCCGGTGAGACCGCGCGTGACCTGCAGGCGTTGTCACAACGTTTGCACGCCGCGCTGGTACGAACCGGTCTGCGAGGGGAACTCGGCCGCTGAAGGGCGGTGTGCCGCGACCGTGGGATACGGACGGCGTGCGTGTACCGTGCAGGTTAGGGGCAGCCGTGCGGGGCGGCGAGACGACACGGAGGCGGACGGTGCGCGAGCTGAGCGTTGTCGGAGTTCGGGTGGAGCTGCCGAGCAACCAGCCGATCGTCCTTCTGCGGGAGGTCGACGGTGATCGGTATCTTCCGATCTGGATCGGCGCGGTCGAGGCGACCGCGATCGCCTATGAGCAGCAGGGGGTCAAGCCGGCCCGGCCACTGACCCACGATCTGCTGCGCGACATCCTGGCGGCCCTCGAGGCGCCGCTCAAGGCGGTCGAGATCACCGAGTTGAAGGACAACGTCTTCTACGCCGACCTGCTGATCGGCGATGACCTGCGGGTCTCCGCCCGGCCGAGCGACTCGATCGCGCTGGCGCTGCGGGTGGGCGCCCCGATCCGGTGTGCCGACCAGGTGCTGACCGAGGCCGGCATCGTCATCCCGGACGAGCAGGAGGACGAGGTCGAGAAGTTCCGCGAGTTCCTCGACCAGGTGCGTCCCGAAGATTTCGCCGGCTGAGGCTGGCTGATTTCGATCATCGCCGTCGTTCGAACGCGGCGTGTCGTGGCATTACCTCCCTGTTCCGCCGGGCGCTGAGATATACGCTCGTGAAGTCCAGGTGAAGCGGCACCGCGCAGCGGGGAGGTGGTCGCGTGCACGAGCAGCCTTCCGAGGGCGCTCTTGTCGGCGAGGACGGTGAACTCGGTTATCGCGGGGTGACGGCATGCCAGGCGGCCGGGATCAGCTATCGCCAGCTCGACTACTGGGCCCGCACCGCACTGGTCTCGCCGAGCGTCCGCAACGCCGAGGGCTCCGGCACCCAGCGCCTCTATTCGTTCCGTGACCTGGTCGTTCTCAAGGTGGTCAAGCGTCTTCTGGACGCCGGGGTCTCGTTGCAGAACATCCGCCGGGCGATCGAGGCCCTGCGCTCGCGCGGGGTCGACGACCTGGCCGGCATCACGCTGATCTCCGACGGCACGACCGTCTACGAGTGCCGTTCCCCCGAAGAGGTGGTCGACCTGCTGCAGGGCGGCCAGGGTGTCTTCGGGATCGCGATCGGCGGGGCGTTCAAGGAGATCCAGGGTTCGCTGTCGCACCTGCCGGCCGAGCCGGCCGGCACCGCCCAGCCCCTCCCGGCGGCTCCGGAGGAGCCGGTCGCGGGCGACGAGCTGGCGGCCCGCCGGGCGCGCCGCCGCGCCGGCTGATCAGCTCTTCATCGCCGCGATCTTCGCCCGGACCCGGGCGACCCGGATCGCCTCCTTGAGCGTGTGCACGTCGTAGGCGCCGTAGTGGCGCTTGCCGTTGACGAAGAACGTCGGCGTGCCCGAGACACCGCTCAGATCGGCCGAGTCGAGATCGTCGGCGATCCGCTCGGCGTGGACGTGGCGCATCACGTCGTCGTGGAATCGGTCCTGGTCGAGGCCGAGCTGCTCGGCGTACTTGAGCAGGTCCATGATGCGCAGCTTGTCCTGGTGGGCGAGCAGCAGGTCGTGCATCTCCCAGAACTTGCCCTGCCCGGCGGCGGCCTCCGCCGCCTCGGCGGCGAGCTGGGCCTGCGGGTGCACGTCGGTCAGCGGCAGGTTCCGCCAGACGTAGCGCAGGTCGATGTCGGTGAGCAGCTCGCGCACCACCGGTTCGGCGCGGCCGCAGTACGGGCACTGGAAGTCGCCGTACTCGACCAGCGTGACCGAGGCGTCGGCCGGCCCGCGGGTGTGGTCGCGTTCCGGGTCGACGTCGGGGATCAGGTCGATGAGCTGGTCGGCGTCGCCGAGCAGGAGCACCGCCTTGCGGGCCTTCGGCAGCGAGCTCACGGCCCGGAAGATGCCCCAGGTCAGCACCGAGGCGGCCACCCCGCCGGCGAGCAGCCCCAGCTTGGCCTCGGCCAGCTGGGGGCCCTTCAGCGCCAGGTCGGCGATCAGGAACGACACCGTGAAGCCGATGCCGGCGATCGTGCCGGTGCCGGCCACCGAGGCCCAGCCCACGGCCGGCCGGATCGTGCCCTTGCTCAGCCACGTCACCAGGGCGGAGACGCCGGCGATGGCCAGCGGCTTGCCCACGACGTACGCGAGGAAGACGCCGAGCGTGATCGACGACGTGACCGCCACGCCCAGGAACTTGCCGTCGATCGAGATGCCGGCGTTGGCCAGCCCGAACAGCGGCACGATCAGGTAGCTGCTCCAGCCCTGGTAGACCCGCGTCAGCCGGTCGTTGGGGGACAGCGTCTGGGTGAGTCCGAGCCGGGCGAAGCGGGCCAGTTCGGCGGTCGGCTGCTCGCGGAACGAGCGGAACAGGTCGCTGGCCTGCTCCAGATCGCCGCGGGCCGGGGTGTACGCGGCGGCGGTCAGGCCGAGCGCGAGCCCGGAGACGACGGGGTCGATGCCGCTGGCCAGCATGGCGCCCCAGACGACCAGGGCGAACGGCAGGTAGACGTAGCCGCTGCGCACCTTGAGCGGCTTCAGCACGAAGGTGAGCCCGTAGACGATCGCGGCCAGCAGCAGCGGCATCGGCCGGATCTCGTCGGTGTAGGCCACCGCGATCACGATCAGCGCCACGAAGTCGTCGACCACCGAGACGGTCACCAGGAACAGCCGGGCCTGGTCGGGCACCCGGCGGCCGACCAGCGCGAGCAGGCCCAGCGCCAGCGCGGTGTCGGTCGACATCGCCACGCCCCAGGCGTGCCCGCCCGGCCCGGCGTGGTTGGCGATCAGGAAGATCGTGATCGGGATGATCATGCCGACGACGCCGGCCGTCGCGGGCAGGATGAACCGACGCCGGTCCCGCAGGTCGCCGAGGTCGAACTCGCGCCGCGCCTCCAGCCCGACGACCAGGAAGAACAGCGTCATCAGGCCGCTGTTGACCCATTCCTGCAGCGTCAGGTCGATGCGGGAGCCGTCGAAGTCGAGCGCGAAGTGCAGGTGCCAGAACCGCTCGTACGACCCGTCGGCCAGGTTGGCCCAGAGCAGCGCGGCCACGATCGCGGCCAGCAGCACACCGGCGCTGCCGGCCTCGGTGCCGAGAAAGCGGCGCAGCGGGGTGCCCACCTTCTTCGACCAGGTGGTGCGCCCTTCCATCGCGGTAGCGGTGCCGGTCACGGCTACACCCAATCACGCGCTCTGCGCTCAGGGAACATCGCACCCGGCGGTCTTGGACGTGACAGACCTTACGGGCCGGTGATCACGACCCGGACGACCGAGGTCCCCCAGTCGCGCTGCACCGGTTCGGCCTGTGGCCGCACGCGGGCCTCACGGCCGCGCGTCGTGTCGAGCGCGGGCATTACGTACGGCGCCGGGTCGATCTCATGGGTCGACGTGATCAGCATGAGCCAGTCGCTGTACCGCCGGCCCGGCTGCGCCTGAAGATCCAGAGGCAGGTAGAACTCGGTGGCCCGGCCTTCGCCGACGGCGGCGGTCGCACCGGCCTCGATGCGCCCCGACCGGAACAGCGTATCGACCTTGAAGCGCTCGGTCAGGTCGAGAAGCACGCAGAACAGCGGCTGATCCGTCGTGTTGTGCAACCGCAGCAGGCGGCACGGGGCGGCGGGCTTGCCGTCCTCGACCTCGTACGCCACGTGCAGGGTGCTGCCCGGGCGCGGCGTACGGACCTCACCGTGCAACGGCTCGACGACCTGCAACTCGATCGCTCCGTTGAGCTCGGACTCGTCGTTGCGGAGCGTCCGCACGCGCCACCAGCTCGCGATGTGCCGGAGGCCGGTGCCGGTCGGGACCGCGTCGAGCGGCGCGATCTGCTCGCCCTCCTGGTCCGTGAGCCGGATGCCGTCCGGGCCCCGCTCGACGATCAGTTCCGCGTCGCCGGCGTCCACCACTCGGACGTCCGGATCGTCCTCGCCGATCCTCCGGCGAAGGTCGTTCGCGCCGGCGACGGCGAACAGGACCGGCCGCGGGGGCCGGCTGAGCTCCAGCCGGTACACCCGCTGCCGATCGGGTTCCCAGCCGACCGGCGTGACCCGGCTGCCGGAGATGTCGACGGCTGTGATCGCGACCTCGGCGCCCGGAGCCGGGCCGGCCACGGTGAAGCGGGTGCCGGTCGTCATGCCGTGCGGCAGGCCGGCGTTGACCTGCCAGTCCCGCCGGCCGAAGCTCATCGTGAACGTCGGCGGGTCAGCGATCGCGCCGCCGCCGAAGAGGTCGGAGTCGGCCGGTCCCCGGCCGTCCGGGAAGACCAGCGGTCGCTGAGTGAAGCTGTGCCGCTCGACCTCGTTGCGGGCGAGCAGGGCCAGCTCGCGGTAGGTGGTGCCCCGGCGAGCCCGGCGCAGGGCCTGCATCAGCGCCCAGCTGAACCGGCCCCGGGTCTCGCCGTCGAGTTCCTCCTCGCCCGCCTTCTCGTGCGGTTGGCAGGCGGCGAGCAGGACGTGGCGGACCGGGGGCGGGCCGGCCGCGTACCGCTCCAGCAGGTCCGGCAGCAGCCGGTAGGCCGGCGGTTTGGAGGCCCGATCGGTGACCCGGAACCGGACCGTTTCGGTGTCGCGGGTGGCCCCGCCGGAGTGGCAGCTGTCCAGTACCGCCACCACGTGGCAGCCGCTGCGCGCGACCTCGTCCAGCAGCAGGGCGAGTTCCTTGTCGAGCAGGTCGGGGTTGTCGTCGCGGCGGCTGTCCGCGCAGACCAGCGTCTGCAGCCACCGGCCGTTGGGTTCCAGGTCCTGGAACGGTCCCACCGGCTCCTCCGAGCCGTGGCCGCTGAACCAGAACAGCGCCACGTCGCCCGGGCCCGCCTTCGTCAGGTGGCCGCGGATGTCCCGCACGATCGCGCCGCCGGTCGCCTGCCCGTCGAGCAGGACCTTCTCGTCCACCTCGATGCCCGGCGCGCGGCGCTCCCGGAGAAACGCGAGGGCGTCGTCGACGTCGTTCACGCAGCCGGCCAGGTTGCGCACGCCCGGGTCGAGATAGTCGTTGATGCCCACCATGAGGGCGTAGACGGTTCCCATCGGTCAGGCCTGCCCGTCGAGGATGCCGAAGATACGTTCCCGCCGGCCGTCGGTGCCGGCGTACCGGTCGAGCTCGAACCAGCGTCGCCGCCAGTCCCGGTAGTCCGCCGCCGCTCCGGCGTCGGTGCGGCACGCCTCGACCGAGGCGATGAAGCTGGGCTTCGAGGCGCTGCCGATGATGTTGGCATCGCCGCGCTGCTTGCCGTCGACCTCCTCGGCCAGCCACCGTGACATCGCCTCGACGGCGTCGTCGTCCAGGCGCCGCAGCGTCAGGCTCCGGTCGACGACGAGGTCGCGGGAGAGCAGGTGGGACGGGATCAGCAGA
>DASWRZ010000039.1:0-9287 GCA_036402935.1 Actinoplanes sp. | reverse complement strand
GCCGGCAAGCACCCGTTCGACGGCCCCGAGGTCAAGACCGTGATGGACCACTACAAGCAGCTCATCGAGTTCATCGACCCCAAGGGCCGGTCGTATTCGTGGCAGGACGCGGTCACCCCGCTGGCGTCCAAGAAGGCCGGGATGTACCTGGTCGGGGCGTTCATCACCAGCGCGGTCCCGTCCGACGTCACCGACGACCTCGACTTCTTCCGGGTGCCGATCATCGACCCCGGCGTGCCGGTCGCCGAGGAAGCCCCGACCGACGGCTTCTTCGCCAGCGCCAAGTCGAAGAACCCCCAGGGCGCGAAGGACCTGCTGAGCTACCTCGCCTCGCCCGACGCCCAGCAGCAGTTCATCACGCTGTCCAAGTCGTCCAACCTGCCCACCTCGACCAAGGTGGACACCAGCGGGTTCTCGCCGTTGGTGCAGAAGGGCATCCAGATGCTCAACGACACCAAGGAGATCACCCAGTTCTTCAACCGGGACTCCAGTGACGAGTTGCAGACCACCGCCGACACCGCGCTGACCAAGTTCCTCGACCAGCCCGGTGACGTCAACAGGATCCTGTCCGACTGGCAGGCGTCCGCGAAGAAGGTCCTCGGCTCGTGAGCACGGTGGCTGCGTCGAGCCGGCGCCGGGCGCGTTTCAAGAACGTGCCCCCGGTGGTCTGGCTGTTTCTCCTGATCCCGGCGGTGGTCGAGGTCGGCATGGTGTTCTGGCCGGCGCTGAACAGCTTCTACCTGTCGCTGACCAAGTGGAACGGGCTCGGCGCGGCCAAACCGGTCGGGCTCGCCAACTTCCGCGACCTCGCCTCCGACGACGTGTTCCTCGGCGCGCTGAAGAACAACGTCATCTGGGTGGTCGGGTTCGGGGGCCTGTCGGTGCTCGGCGGCCTGGCGCTGGCGGTGGCGCTCAACAAGCCCCGCCGCGGCGTCGGGCTCTACCGCAGCGCGATCTACCTGCCGATGGTGTTCTCGCTGGCGGTGACCGGTCTGTTCTGGCGGGTGCAGTACCAGCCCGACGGCACGATCAACACGCTGCTCGGGGCGGTCGGGCTGCACGGCCTCGAGAAGCAGTGGCTGGCCGACCCCGACACCGCGCTCTACGCGGTGCTGGTGGCCGCGGTCTGGCGCCAGGTCGGCTACATCATGGTGCTCTACCTGGCCGGGTTGAAGAGCACCGACCCGACGCTCGACGACGCGTCGGCGGTCGACGGGGCGAGCGCGTGGCAGCGGTTCCGGTACGTCACCTGGCCACAGCTGCGCGGGGTCAACACGGTGATCTTCGCGGTCACGGTGATCGACTCGCTGCGCACCTTCGACATCGTCTGGGCAATGACCCAGGGCGGCCCCTACCACTCGTCCGAGCTGCTCAGCACGTACATGTTCGAGCAGGGCTTCACGTTCCTCAACCTCGGCTACGCGTCCGCGATCGCCGTCGTGATCTTCGTGCTCGCCCTCATCTTCATCATCACGTACCTCGTCCGGACGACCAAGGAGGAGGCCCTCACATGACCGCCGCGACAACCCTGGCACCGGTTCAGGAGCAGGCGGCAGCGCCGGCCCAGCGGCGCGGTCGCCGCCGGTGGCCGTTCCACGCGGTGATGGCGCCGCTCACCGTCGTCTGGGTCGCACCGATGGTGTTCGTGCTGATCCTGGCGTTCCGCTCGTTCGACGACATCGCGCAGAACGGCACCGCCGCCTGGCCGAAGTCGTTCACGTTGACCGGGTTCCGCACCGCGCTCGGCACCGGCGAGATGGGCCGGGCGCTCTGGATCAGCGTGCAGGTGACCGTGCCGGCGGTGCTGCTCAGCCTGCTTCTGGCGAGCTGGGCGGCGTACGCGTTGAGCCGTCACCCGATCCCCGGGGGCCGGGCCGTCCTGTTGTTGATGTTGGCCGGCAACCTGTTGCCGCCGCAGATCCTGCTGATCCCGGTCTCGCGGGTGATGGATTCGCTCGGCATCTACGACACGCTGTTCGCGCTGGTCGTCATCCACGTCGGGTTCGGGCTCGGCTTCTACACCTTCGTGCTGCACGGCTTCATGCGCTCGATCCCGGCCGAGCTGACCGAGGCGGCCCGCATCGACGGCGCCGGACCGATCGCCATCTACGCCCGGATCATCATGCCGTTGTGCCGGCCGGCGCTGGCCGCGCTCGGCGCGCTCGCCACCACGTGGATCTTCAACGACCTGATCTGGTCGATCACCGTGCTGCGCACCGAGGCCAAGCTGCCGGTGACCGCGGCACTGCTCAACCTGCAGGGCGGCTACACCAGCAACTGGAGCGTGGTGGCGGCCGCCTCGGTGGTGGCGGCGATCCCGACCGCGATCGTGTTCTTCGCGTTCCAGCGCCACTTCGTCTCCGGCCTGCTGATGGGATCGAACAAGTGAAGCCGATGACCATCACGCTGTGGGACTTCACCTGGTACACGCGCAGTGGCCCCGGGCAGCCGTTCCACGACCTGGACGCGGCGTTCCGGCAGGCGGTCGAACGGGGTTACGACACCGTGCGGATCTGCGCGATGCCGTTCCTGCTCTTCGGGTCCGGTCTCGACACGTCGGCCCTGCGCTTCGCCGGCCTCGGCGGGGAGTACGCCCAGCGGACCCGGTGGTACGACGTGCCGGAATCGCCGCCGGTCGACGGGCGGGCCCGGCTGCTCGAGCTGTTCCGGGCGGCTCGCCGGCACGACTGCCGGGTGATCGTGTCGAGCTGGGAATACCAGCAGAGCCCGTCGTTCTCGGTCGACGACGCGTGGCATCGGGCGCTGCAGGCGGTGCCGGTGGCCGATCGGCCGATCGCGCTGGCCGACGCGCACGCCGCGCTGATCGACCTGCTGCGGGCCGAGTCGCTGAGCGAGGCGGTGGCGTTCGTCGAGCTGCACAACGAAGTTCAGTACAGCGGCCTGCGCTCTGCTGATCTCCACGGGGTCGAAGGAATCATCGGGATGCAGCCCGGCCTCGAACGCGGCATCGAGCGGTTCAAGGAGCGCCGGCCCGGCATCCCGGTCACGGTCAACTACGCCCGGGTCCCGGTCGCCGAGATGCGGGGCATGCCGGGCAACGCCGACGTCGCGGTCTTCCACCCGTACGTCTACGGCGTCCTGGGCCAGCTCTACGACGAGTTCGCGCTGCGGGACACCAGCCGGCCCTATCCGCAGGAGCGGGCGTACGCGGAGCTGCTGCGGGACGGGGCTCCCCCGCTCGACGACTGGCACCCGCCGGCGTCCTGGAAGTCGGAGGCGACGATCATCCCGCACCGGGAGATCTACACCCACGACTGGTGCGACCCGGACAAGTGGGACCGGTGGCTCTACGACCGGTACGGCGAGCACCGGCGGGCGATGCGGGAAACGCTCGACACCTGGCTCGACGTGGCGGCCGACCACGCCGCGGCCCGCGGGATCCCGCTGGTCCTCGGCGAGGGCTGGGTGGGATACACCCCGCTGCACGCCGGCTTCGAAGAGGGTCCGGTGGGCGCGGAGATCTGCGCGCACGCCGTACGGAAATCGCGGGAAATCGGTGCCCGGGGCACCGTGGTCTGTTCCAACGCCGCCCCGCACCATCCGATGTGGCAGGACATCACCCTGCAACGCCGCCTGAATGCCGATTTCCGGGAGCGCGCGTGAGCACGTGGACCCTGACCGGCGCCACCACCGAATACACGGTGGCGGCCCGGGACGATCGACTCGATCTGGTCGCCTGGGGGCCGATCGGGATCTCCGACGGGCCGTCGGCCTACGACTTCCACGGCCGGGTGCAATACCTGCTGCCCGGCGACGTCGCCGCGGCCGAATATCTGCCGGACGGATTGCGGCCGTTTCTCGGTGCCGATCTGGCCGTTTCCGGCGAGGTGCTGACCTGGCGCCTCGTGGCGGTGACCGAGGACGACGGGCTGAAGGCCACGTTCGCCGACGCGGTCACCGGGCTCGAGGTGGAACTGCGCTGGCGCTTCGCGGCCGGCACCGACGTGATCGAACGCTGGGCCGCCGTCAGGAACGGCGGCGACCGGCCGGTGGAGATCGCCCGGCTCGGGTCGGCGGCCTTCTGCGTGCCGACACCTCACGGCGCGACCCTGCACTACCTGCACGGGCAGTGGGCCCAGGAGTTCACCACGGCCTCGACCACGTTGGTCCGCGGGCGGTTCGAGATCGGGAGCGCGCAGGGCGTGACCGGTCACCAGTTCTCGCCCTGTCTCGCGGTCGACAACGGCGACGCGCTCTACGGCTTCCAGCTCGCGTGGACCGGATCGTGGTCCATCGCCGCCGACGTGGACGCGGCCGGCCTGACGCGAGTGCGGGCGGGGCGCGACGGTCCGGTACGACTCGCTCCCGGCGAGACCGTGACGACGCCGATCGCGCTCGGGGTCTACTCCGAAGACGGCCTCGCCCGGCAGTGGCACGCCTACGAGCGCGCGCTCGTAGGCGAGCGACTCGAACGCGCCGGACGGGTCATCTACAACTCGTGGGAGGCGACCACCTTCGACGTCACCGCCGCCGGGCAGCTGGCGCTCGCCGACGTGGCGGCCGGGCTGGGCGTGGAGACGTTCGTGGTCGACGACGGCTGGTTCGTCGGGCGGCACGACGACACGGCCGGACTGGGCGACTGGACACCCGACCCGGCCAAGTTCCCGGACGGCTTCGACGCGTTCGTGGCGGCGGTCCGCGAGCGGGGGCTGGAGTTCGGGCTCTGGGTCGAGCCGGAGATGGTGAACCCGAAGTCGGCCCTCTACGCCGCCCATCCCGAGTGGGTCTATCAGGCCGACGGCCGCCCGCGGTCGACGATCCGCAATCAGTACCTGCTGAATCTCGGCCTCGACGAGGTCTACGAGTTCGTGCGCGACACCCTGGACCGGCTGCTCACCGACTATCCGATCGCCTACCTGAAGTGGGACTTCAACCGGCCCCGCACCGAGGCCGACCGGTCGGCGGCCGATCTGGACGGCGCCCACGTCCACAACCTGTATCGCGTGCTCGACCATCTGCGCGCCGCACATCCCCACGTGATCATCGAGGGCTGCGCGGCCGGTGGCGCCCGGGCCGACGTCGCGATGGCCGCCCGCACCGACGTGCTGTGGCCGAGCGACAACACCGCACCGCTCGACCGGCTGCGCATCCAGCACGGCTTCCTCTCCGCCCACGCGCCGCACCTGATGAGCTCGTGGGTGACCGACGCTCCCGGGATGTTCGATCCGCGGCCGCGGTCACTGGCCTTCCGGTTCGTGCTCGCCTGCGCCGGCGTGCTCGGCATCGGCGCCGACATCACGATGTGGACCGCGGACGAGCGCGAGGAGGCCGCCGCCTGGGTGGCCCGCTACAAACAGGTCCGCGAGGTGATCCTGCACGGCTCGGTGCACCGGATCGGCTCTCCCGACCGGGCGCGCTGCGCGGTGCAATACACGCTCGGCGACCGGGTGATCGTGCTGGCCTGGAACCCGGCCGGCCTCGACGGGGGCGGTCGCGTGCCGGCGCGGGACGTGCGCCTGCCGCTGCGCGGCCTCGCGCCCGATGCCCGCTACCGCGTCGTGGCCGGGTCGCCCGCCAGGCCTGGCTCGGCGGCGGCCACGCTCGGCGCTTCCGGAGCCGGATTTGAGGCCTCCAGCCGCCACCTGACGTCGGCCGGCCTGCCGGTCCGCTGGACCTCCGCCTACGATGCCGACCTCTTCGAGCTGGAGCGCCTGTGATCATCGGCGGTTACACCCCGGGGCGGGCGGCTCCGGTTCCGGGCCGGTCCGGCCCGGAGGGCCGACGATCAAGATCCCGTCACCCTCCTATCTCATCGGTCACGGCCGTTTCCGGTACGCCGTGAACCAGGCCGACGACGGCCACGTCAGCTCGTACGACCGGGACACCCTGGAACTCGTCTCGACGGCGCCGACCGGTGGTGTCCGGGGGGCTGAGGCCCGGCTACTGGCCGTCGAAGTACGTCTCGGCGCTCCAGGCGTCGGCGGGCTGGGTGTGCAGTCGCCAGTAGGCCTCGGCGATGAGGTCGGGGTCGAGCGGGGTGCCGGGGGCGATGGCGCCGGCGACGGTGATGCTGGTGCCGTGTACGCCGTCGGACTTCAGCTCGTCGTGCATCAGTGCCACGGCCGCGCGCAGCCCGGCTTTGCCGAGCGACAGGCTGGCGTACGCCGGCTCGGGAGTAACTCCCGGGTGGCCGCCGGTCGCGAGGAAGGTTCCGCGGCGTGCCCGGCGCATGGCGGGGGTGAACACCTGGGCGGCGATGACGGCGCCGAGCACGTCGATGGCGTACGTCTCGAGAAGGTGATCTGTGCCGGCGGTGAGGATGTTGTCGGTGGTGATGACGGCCGCGTTGTAGACCACGACGCCCGGAGTGGTGGACCCGGCCAGTTCGGCGAGGGCCGTGCGGAAGGTCCGCGGTTCGGCGGCGTCGGCGTGGACGGTGTCGACGGTCATGCCGGCGTTGCGCAGTTCGGCGGCCAGTCCGGCGAGGTTCTGCTGGCTGCGAGCGGCCAGGGTGACCGCGAAGCCCTCCCGGCCGAAGCGGCGGGCGACGGCCGCCCCGAGGCCGGGCCCGGCACCGATGACGAGCACGCGCCGCGGATCGACGGGAGCGGTTGTGCCCATGATGGTTCCCTTTCCTTCCGACACTGCAGACGACGTGGACCGAGCGCATCCGCACCCCGCACCGACTGGTTGCGCCCGGTGCCCGAGGCCGACATCCACCAGCTGTCGATCCTGCTGCCCACCGACATCGTGCCGCTTTCCCTTCCGCCGCGCCGTGATCGCCGTCGCTGCTGCGAGACCTCTGGCAGTGGAGGTCCTAGCGGCCGGGCCGGATGGTGGAGGATCCTGCGCCGCCGCCTGGGATCAGCGGGTCGGGACTACGGTTTTTGACCAGCGCATGGCCTCCATGACCGTGCGGGTGAGCTCGGCTCCGGAGTACTGGCCCTCGAAGGCCTCCATGTCGCCGCGCTGGTAGGCCTCGACGGTGCGGAGCAGGCGGCCCAAGCAGCCGGTGCCGCGGGCCAGCGCTACCTCGATCTCGTCGGTCAGGGGCAGGTGCTGCGCCAGCATCGCCGGGGTGACGGCCAGCAGGGTGGCGACTGCGGTTACCAGGCCGGCTACGAAGGCGGCGTCCGGGTCGGCCTCGAAGGCGGGGGCCAGGTTGCTGCACAGGCGGGCCCGGTGGAGGGCGTCCACCAGTTGGGCCTCGGTGGCCTCGGCCACGTCGTCGACGACCATCAGCATCGCCCAGCGGCGGATCTGGTCCAGGCCCTGCATGACCACGGCCTGGCGGATCGACGAGATGCGGGTCGTCGGGCAGGCGGCGGCCGAGTTGCTGGCCCGCAGTACGCGCATGGTCAGCGCCGGGTCGCTGGCGATGATGTTCAGTACCTGGTCGAGGTCGGCGTCGGTGCTGCCCAGGGCGGCCACCAGCTCCAGCCGGTGCAGCTTGGTCGGGGACAGCGAGGCGGCCGTCAGCACCTGGGGACGGGAGAGCACGTAGCCCTGGCGCAACTCGAACCCGTAGTGGTTGGCCAGCTTCAGGTGGTCCGGAGTTTCCAGCCCCTCGGCCACGATCTGCATGTGCGGGAACCGCCGGCAGGCCGCGATGATCTCGTCGACGTGTTCGGTGACGCCGTTGAGGAGGTCGAGCTTGACGTACGACGCGTACGGGATGAGCCGTTCGTGGCCCGAGCCCCAGACGAAGTCGTCGAGCGCGATCCGGTGGCCCTGCTCCACGAGGGCCGCGACTCCCGCGACCACCTCGGCGTCCACGGCGACGGTCTCCAGCACCTCCAGCACCACCTGCTCCGGCCCGAACGGCAGCGGCAGCTCGCCGACCAGGAACTCGCGGGTCAGGTTGATGAAGCAGGTGCGGTCGCCGACGACCTCGTCGAGGCCGAACTCGGTGAACGCGTTCACGAGGACCTGGCTGGTCGCGTACGAGTCGCGCCGCTGCGCGTCGACCGCGTCCATCTTGCCGCGGAAGAGCAGTTCGTAGGCTACGACGTCGCCGGTCCGGTCGAAGATCGGCTGCCGCGCCACATGAACGAGATGGGTCCCCGGTGCGGGTGACGACAGACGAATCAGCACGGCCGACCTATCGGGCGGCCAGGTCCGAATGTGAGAGGTAACGGCGGACGACCCGGGGGCCGATGCCGGTCAGGATCTCGTGCGGGTTGGTGTCGGCCCAGCGGGCCCAGTCGGCCGCCGTCGGTTCGCCGGCCGTGCCCGGTCCGAACATCACCGCGACGTCCCCCGGCCGTACGGGCAGATCGCCGGTGTCGACCACGACCTCGTCCATGGTGATCCGGCCGACGATCGGGACGCGTACGCCGTGAAGCAGAAGCGAGGCGCGGCCCGTCACCCGCCAGGGAATCCCGTCGGCGAAGCCGAGCGGGATCTGAGCGAGCGAACCGCTCACCGAAACCACCCGGGCCCGTACGGTCATCGCCGGCGACAGGCCGAAGGCGCGGTCCGGCACCGGCTCGATGCCGTAAAGCGCGATTCCGGTACGCACCAGGTCGTGCCGGGCCTCCGGCAGGTGCAGCGTGGCGGCCGAGTTGGCCAGGTGAACCACCGGCGCGAGCACGCCGGCCGCCCGGGCCGCGTTGCGGAAGTCGGCGAATCGGCGGATCTGCTCGTGCAGCCCCGCGTCGGTCGTGTCCTCGGCCGTGGCCAGGTGCGACCAGAGCCCGGTGATGCGGATCGTGCCCGTCTCTTCGAGCCGCCGGGCGGCGTCGAGCAGCTTGGCCCAGTCGTGGGGCATGGCGCCCCCGCGGGACATGCCGGTGTCGGCCTTGAGGTGTACCGAGGCGGCCCGGCCGGTCCTTCGCGCGCCGTCCGCGACCGACTCGAGCACGGACATGTCGGCCACCGACACGTCGATCCCGGCCGCCAGCACCGGGCCGAAGTCGTGGTCGGGCGGATAGAGCCAGAGCAGCACCGGCGCGTCGATCCCGGCCGCCCGCAGGTCGAGTGCCTCGCCCGGGGTGGCGACGCCGAGCCACGTGGCGCCGTTGTCCAGCGCCGTACGGGCGACCGGCACCGCGCCGTGGCCGAACCCGTCGGCCTTGACCACCGCCATCACCTCGGCCGGGCCGGCCGCCCGCCGCAACAACCGGGTGTTGTGGGCGATCGCGCCGAGGTCGACGACCGCCTCGGAAAGGACGTCGAGAGCGTAGGAGACGCTGGTCATCCGGCCACCGCGGCCACCGCCCGGCGCCCGGAGGCCAGCGCGGTGGCGATGAGTTCGTCGAGGAGCCGGCTGTACGACACGCCGGCCGCCTGCCACATCTGCGGGTACTGCGAGTGCGAGGTGAGGC
>DASWRZ010000038.1:0-4683 GCA_036402935.1 Actinoplanes sp. | reverse complement strand
GTCGAGCCGTTGACGACGCGGGAGACGGTCGCCCGGGACACCCCGGCGCGACGCGCCACTGCCTCCAGGGTCGGCCGCTCCCGCGTCACCATTGAACTTTTTTCAACGTGACGAGGGCGGCAGTGCGGCCCGCA
Source organism: Actinoplanes sp. (assembly GCA_036402935.1). GTDB lineage: Bacteria > Actinomycetota > Actinomycetes > Mycobacteriales > Micromonosporaceae > Actinoplanes. Next base: position 4,549 of record DASWRZ010000038.1, on the reverse strand, counting down.
CTCTTCGGCCCGAAGTCAGGTTGAAAAAGGTTCACAGAGTCACCCCTCGTTCTGTCCGGGGTCGGCGATACCGTTGCGCCGGATCACCTCCCGGTACCACTTCGCGCTGTCTTTCAGCACGCGCTCCTGCGTGCGGTAGTCGACGTGCACGATGCCGAAACGCTTGGCGTAGCCCTCGGCCCATTCGAAATTGTCCATGAGCGACCAGACGAAGTAGCCCCGCAGGTCCACACCCGCCGCCAGGGCATCATGGCAGGCGCGGAGATGCCCGTCGAGGTACTCGATCCGCTTGGTGTCGTGCACCTCGCCGTCCGCGGAGGGCACCTCCGGGTACGCGGCCCCGTTTTCGGTGATCAGCAGCGGAGTGCCGGGGTAGTCCTGGTGGATCCGCTTGAGCAGGTGGGTCAGGCCGGACGGCTCGATCAGCCAGTTCATGTCGGTGACCGGGCCCTGCGGCGCGCGGGTCGCGATGCCCTCGCTGCCCGGCTGGTCGGGCGTGGCCGGGGCGCCGGGCTTCGCCGCGACGTACGACGGCTGGTAGAAGTTGATGCCGAGCACGTCGATCGGGGCGTTGATGGTCTCCAGGTCGCCGTCCTGGATGTAGGACAGGTCGGTGAACCGGGCGATGTGCTCGAGCATGTCGGCCGGATACTCGCCCTTCAGCAGCGGGTCGAGGAACATCCGGTTGGACAGCCCGTCGAGGATGCGGACGGCATCGCGGTCGGCCGCATTGTCCGGGTCGACCGGGTAGACCACCGACGGGTTGAGCGTGATGCTGATCGTGTTGGCCCCGGCGGCGCGCAGCGCACGGGCGGCCAGGCCGTGTCCGAGCAGCAGGTGGTGCACGGCCGCGAAGGTGGCGGCCGGGTCCTGCCGGCCGGGCGCGTGGCGGCCGCTGCCGTAGCCGAGGTAGGCCGAGCACCAGGGCTCGTTGAGGGTGGTCCAGGTCTTGACCCGGTCACCGAGGCGGGCGTGCACGATTTGTGCGTACTCCGCGAAAGCCAGCGCGGTCTCGCGGTTGGGCCAGCCGCCGCGGTCCTCCAGGACCTGCGGGAGGTCCCAGTGGTAGAGCGTGACGACCGGGTCGATGCCCTTGCCGAGCAGTTCGTCGGTCAGCCGGTCGTAGAAGTCGAGCCCGCGCGAGTTGACCGGGCCGCCGCCGTCGGGCTGGATCCGCGGCCAGGCGATCGAGTAGCGGTACGACGCGAGGCCGAGGTCGGCCATCAGGGCGACGTCCTCGACGTACCGGTGGTAGTGGTCGCAGGCCACATCGCCGGTGTGCCCGGCGTGGACCTTCCCCGGCGTGCGGCTGAAGGTGTCCCAGATGGACGGGCCGCGACCGTCTTCCTGACTGGCGCCCTCGATCTGATAGGACGCGGTGGCCGCGCCCCAGATGAAGCCGTCGGGGAAGGTGATCCCGGAGAGGGCCGGCTGCGCCGACGTGGACGTGACGGTTGCCGTCATGCGTTCACCGCTTCCTGCGTGTTACCGGTTAACTTAACCGGTTAATCATAGGGGCCCGCTGGTCGCAAGGAACCCGCCGGTAAGACGAATTTAAGCGGGGTCTGAGGGCGGGGCCCCCAGGTGGACATGCGCGTTCCGCGGACCGGGAACACTCAAAGTATCGCCGGTCAGCCCGTGCGAAGGGCGGCGATCAACCGGGGATCACCGGTGATGACCAGGCGATCCGGGCGCTGACGGCCCATCAGGGTGAGCAGGATGTCGCTCGCGGTGCCGGTGGCCTCGGCCCGCGGGTGATGGTCGTCGGAGTCCAGAATCGTGCCGGTGTCGAGCAGCGCGACGCCGGGCCCGCGCAGCCGCACGAACCACTCGTAGCCCACGTCGGAGGCGACCAGGTGGGCGACGCCGTGCAGATCGGTGGGGCCCTTGCGCTTGCCGGCCGGCAGCCAGCTGTCGAGCACCTCGCTGATGCCGTCGGCGGCCAGCTTGGTCTCGATCGGGGTGGCGCGACCGGCCGCCGCCTCGGCGTCCCACCGGTGCACCGAGACCTCGTGGGCCATGCGGCGCTGCCAGAAGCCGGCCGTCTTGGCCTGCGGCGCCCAGTTCCACGCCGGGAAGTCGGCATCGAGCGCTTCGAGAGTCTCGATCGTGCCGGTGAGTTCGCGGCGCAGGCCGTCGAGGGCGGCATCCCACTGCGCGGAGCGCGGCGGTGCCGGCTCGGCGTCGGGGTGGCTGGTGATCCCGCGCGCCACCGTCTCGCGGACCCAGTGCAGTACGCCGGTCAGGTGCTCGGTCAGGTCGGCCACCGTCCAGCCCTCGCAGGCGGGCACGGCGGCGTCGGGGCCCGCCTGTTCGACGGCCTTCTGCAGCGTGGGGCTGTCGGCCCGCAGTGCGGCGAGCCAGAAGTCCTTGCTCGCGTGCAGCCTGTTCATCGCGTCTCTCTCCAGTCGACCCAGGAGTCGATGAGGTGCTCCGAACCGTTGAGCCTAGGGTGGTCGGCGTGCCTGACGTTAGCGCCGATCAGCAAACTGACACCCCCTGGGCCGACTTACACCGGGCCGACCTGCACCGGGCCGACTTATACCGGGCCGACTTATACCGGGCCGACCTACACCGGGCGGGTGACGGCTCCTTAGCGGCGTATACGACGCTACGCCTCGGCGGACCGGCCGGCACGTTGACGGTCGTCTCCGATCCGGAAGAAGCGGTTACTACGGTGCGTAAAGCGGCGGCCGAGGGCCGGCCGGTGCTCGTGCTGGCCGGTGGCAGCAACGTCGTCGTCGGCGACGAGGGCTTCCCCGGCGTGGTGCTGCTGTTGCGCACCACCGGAATCCGTGTGGTGGAAAAAAGCCACGACAGCGTGGTGGTGCGTGTCGCGGCCGGCGAGCCGTGGGACCGGTTCGTGTCCTACGCCGTCACCGCTGGTTACTCCGGTATCGAATGCCTCTCCGGCATCCCGGGCTCGGCCGGGGCCACCCCGATCCAGAACGTGGGGGCGTACGGGCAGGAGGTCAGCCACACGATCGTCGCCGTACGCGCCTACGACCGGGAGCACGACAGCATCCGCGTGATGTCGTCGCTGGAGTGCGCATTCGCGTACCGGAAGAGCATTTTCAAGAACAGCGACCGGTTCGTCGTGCTCGAGGCCGATTTCCGGCTCGCCGTCTCGGGCGAGTCCGCTCCGATCCGGTACGCCGAACTGGCGCGCACCCTCGGCGTCGACCCGGGTGCTCGAGTGCCGTTGGCGCGGGCGCGGGAGGCCGTCCTGAAGCTGCGCGCCGGTAAGGGCATGGTGCTCGACGCCGACGACCGCGACACCTGGTCGGTGGGCTCGTTCTTCACCAACCCGGTGGTGTCCGCCGAGGCCTGGGCGACGCTCGGACTGGACGCCCCGCACTGGCCGGGCGACGACGGGACGGTCAAGATCCCGGCGGCCTGGCTGATCGAGCACGCGGGCTTTCCCAAGGGCTTCGCGGGCAACGGCGTGGCCATCTCCAGCAAGCACACGCTGGCGCTGACCAACCGCGGCGAGGGCACCACGACCGGCCTGCTCGACCTGGCCCGCACGATCCGCGACGGGGTGCGGGACCGGTTCGGGATCGAGCTGCATCCCGAACCGGTCCTCATCAACTGTTCTCTTTGAGACTTACAGGGCCTGCCAGAGCGCGGGCACGTTCGGCGGCTCCCAGCCGACCAGCGACGTGTGCGACTGCAGGCACTTGTAGCTCTTGCCGGCGTAGGTGACGATCTGGCCGGCCGTGTACTTGGTGTTCGGCGCCCATGTGGTGCCGGCCGGAGGAGTTGTCGGCTTAGTCGTCGGCGGCGTCGTCGGCTTGGTGGTCGCGGGAGTGGTCGCAGGAGTGGTCGGCTGGGTCGTCGGCGGCGTGGTCGACGAGCTGCCCGAGGTGAAGCCCTGCATCAGGTGGCTGAACTGCCAGGTCGACTGCGAGACGCCGGAGCAGTTGCGATCGCCCGGCGCCTGGTTGGCGCAGCCGCCGTTGTCGCGCTGCAGCGCCCAGAACGAGAGCGCCCCGATGCCCTTCGACTTGGCCCAGTTGGTCACCGTGGTGGCGTTGGCGAGCGTGAAGTTCTCCGCGCTGAGGTTGCCGGAGTCGTTGGCGTAGTCGTCCTCGCCGTTCATCTCGATGACGCCCACCGTGCCCCAGTACTGCGCGTCGGTCCTGCCCGGCCAGACCTGCTTGATCTGGTTGAACAGGCCGGTCGCGGCGGTCTGGGTGGCGGCCGCCATGTCGTGGTTGGCGCCGTCGTAGTAGTCGAACGTCATGATGTTGACGATGTCGACGCGGGCGTTGTTCTGCTTCGCGTTCTGCAGGATCGCCAGCGCGTTCGGCTCGAGGCCGGTCGGGCTGGTCGGCAGCGTGTAGCTGAACTGGATGAGCCGGCCGTTGGCCGCGGCCCAGGACTCGACCTGCGCGATCGCCTTGTTGCGGCGGTCGATGCCGTCGGTGCGGCCGAGCGAGTTGTCCTCGACGTCGAGGTCGATCCGGGTGACGTCGTAGGTGGTGATCATCCTTTCGAAGTCGGCGGCGATCGAGTTGACGTCGCCGCACGAGTCGGCCAACTCGGT
>DASWRZ010000037.1:0-3611 GCA_036402935.1 Actinoplanes sp. | reverse complement strand
ACCGGGAAGGCGGCGGACAGCAGATCGGACACATATGGATATACGGCCTCGGAGCCACCGGCGATCAAGACCGCGGAAAGATCATTGGGCGCGGCACCACAGCTGCGTACGGTGTGCACGGCGAGGTCCACCGTGGACCGGATGACGGCGCGCGCGTCGGCCGGTGCGGCGTCGTCGAGGTCGAAACCGCTGACCTCGTCGAGCTCGGCGCTGCCCAGCAGCTCGAGCCGGCCCGGGCCGTGCGGCACGGCCAGCGTCACCTCGCAGGTCGAGCCGCCGATCCGGTAGGCCAGGAGCATGCCGCCGGCGGGCGGGACCCGGCCCGCCGCCTGGTGGCTCTCGACGACCGCGCGGGCCCGGGTCACCAGGGCGGTCTGGGCCAGATCGGCCTCGCCGAGCGCCGAGTGCAGCAGATGCAGCCGGCCGTTGCCCCAGCCCGACGGGTAGGCCAGCGCGATGCGCTCGGGCGGCTCGTCGAGCTGCTGCCAGACCCGGTCGACGACCCAGCGGGCCATCGCCGCGACCAGGCCGTGGGCCGGGAAGTAGTCGCCGCCGAACAGCATCGGCAGGCTGTCGCCGACGCGGCGCAGATAGCCGGCGACACCGTCGGCCGGGGGACGCAGGAGGTCGGCCGGGACGACATCGCCCTCCGGGGTCATCGTCAGAGCGGAGCCGACCGTGCGCGATCGCGCGCCGAGCGTGACCGGCTGCGCCGGGCCCCAGCCCGGGCCGGAACCGTCGGCGCGTCGGCTCACGGCGGCCTTGGTGGTGCCGGCGCCGATGTCGATCCCCAGGACGTAGGGCACGTCGTTACTCCTCCACCACCGAGAGTGACCGCGGTGAGTGTCGTTCGGGCAGGTAGGACCCCATGTTCGTACCAGAAGTCGGCACCGGGACGGTCCCCCAAAAAATGAGATCCCTGAATCCCCTAACCCCCTAACGGAACCGACTCCGGGATCACCGATCGGCCACGGTACGACTGGGGGCACCAACCCCGATGCCCGGGGCGGCCCCTGTCCGTACGGTTTGCTGCGTCGCCGGATTCCGGCGGAGCTCACCTGGGCCCACAGCCCGGGTCGGAGAAGACAGCCGAAGAGAAGACAGCCGAAGGAGCCCCATGGACACGTCCCCCACGTTGCAGGACTTCGTCCTCAACCTGATCTACGACCCCGCCGCCCGCTCGGCCTTCGAGCTCGACCCGGAGTCGACGCTGCACGCGGCCGGCCTGGGCGACATCACCGCCGCCGACGTGCAGCAGGTGATTCCGCTCGTGGTCGACTCGGCCCCGGTGGCCGGCCTGCAGGGCCTGGCCGGCGTCGACGACCTCACCACGGGCGTGGCCAACCTCGACGTGGCCGGCGCGGTCTCGCAGCTGCAGTCGATCACCTCGCAGGTGGCGCTCACCCCGGCCGGCGTGGTCGGCGAGATCAACAACACGCTGGGCAGCGTGAACGCCGCGGTCATCAGCGTCACCGGCGACAACATCGTCTCCGGCTCGGTGCTCTCCGGCAACACCCTGGGCGTGGCCGGTCTGGGCGGCCTGACCTCGTCGATCCCGGTCGGGCTGGGCGGGGTCTCCGCGGGCAACGACCCGGCGCTGCACCTCGACAACAACGTGGTGCCGACGGTGGAGCACACCGTGACCGACGTCGTACCCGGCGTCGACCACGTGGTTCCCGGCATCGACGCCGGCCCGGCCGGCATCCTCGACGGCGGCCTCGACACTGTGACTAATCTGCCCGCTTCGCTCCCGATTGATCACGCTCCGAACCTTGACGTCCCGGGGCTCGGCGCGGCAACCTCTTCGATCGGGTCCGTCGTCAAGCCGGACCTGGGGCACGTGCTGTCGCACGACCCGGTCAGCGACCTGCACAACACCGTGAGCAGCGTCGCCTCCACCGGGCACGACGTCACCTCGGGCCTGCTGCACGGCGTGACCCACTCGGACACGACGACCGACCCGGCCTCCGGCCAGGACGCTTCGCACGACCTGCTGGGCGGGCTGCACCTGTAAGGTGCCGACGGCGCTCCCTGGCGTCGGGCGGCACGACGACGAAAGGCTGGCGGGCGCGAATGACGAGCTGGGAGGCCGGACCCACGGCGTATGCGGGTCCGACCTCCCTCGTCCCGCCGGCCCCGGTTCCGCCCTCGCGGGCGGAACCGGACCCGTTGCGGGCCGCCGGTGCCCTGCTGTGGATCGACGTGCTCGACTCCACGATCCGCACCAGCACGCAGCACGGCCGGTCCGAGCTCGCCGAGTGGCTGTCGCGGCGCCGCGCCCAACTGCTGCGCCCGGAGTTGCGGGTGCTGGTCGTCGGCGCCGCCCACCAGGGCAAGAGCCAGCTTATCAACGCACTGATCAATGCCGGTGTCTGCGCCGTCCACGCGGACGGCGGCACCGGCGTGCCCGTCGTGGTCCGGCACGCCGAAGCGCCGGGGGCCCAGTTGATCCGGCGTGGTTCGCCGAGCGCCGACTGGACGGCCGAGGTCGGCATGCAGGATCGCCTGCCGCTCGACCTCGACCGGCTCGAGGCGGCGATCGCGGACGCGGCGACGAAGTTCCCGGCCGGCACCCCGGTGCACGCCGAGGTCGCGGTGCCGCGCTCGCTGCTGGCGAGCGGCCTCGTGCTGATCGACACCCCGGCCCTGCCCGGGCTGCCCGGCTCGGCCGAGCGCGCGGTCCGGGTCGCGAGCGACCTCGCCACCTGCGCCGGCGCCGACCTCGTGCTCTACACCTGCGAGGCCGGCCGCGAGATCACCGACGCCGAGCTCGAGGTGCTCAAGGACCTGGCCCGCTTCTTCCCGGGGCTGCTGGTCGTGTTCACCAAGACCGACTACGCGATCGACTGGCGGCGCAACCTGGCCGACAGCCGTACCCGGTTGGCGCGAGCCGGCGTCCCCACCGCGACCACCGCCGTCTCCTCGGCGCTGCGCCTGCACGCGTTGCAGGCGGGCGACACCGCGCTCAACAACGAGTCCGGTTTCGCCGATCTGATCGTCCACCTGCAGCGGACGGGTGCCGCCAAGCACGACAAGCTGGCCCGCGACACGGTCAGCCGGCTCGGCCGCATCGCGATCGAGGAGCTGGCGATTCCGTTGCGCGACGAGCTGGCGGCGCAGCAGAACGCGGGCATGCCCGACGCCGTCGCCCGCCTCCACATCACCCAGCGGCGCCTCGACGACCTGCGTAAATGTGCCGTCCGCTGGCAGAACACGCTGTCCGACGAGGTCGGTGACCTGATGTCGGACATCGATCACGACCTGCGCGAACGCACCCGGGCGGTGATGTCGGAGGCGGAGGAGTTCTTCGCCACCGCCGATCCGGCCCGGGCCTGGGAGGAGTTCGAGCCCTGGCTGCGCCAGGCCCTGCAGGAGCTGGCCGAGACCAGCCTGACCTGGCTGGCCGAGCGCACCGAATGGATGGCTCGCAAGGTCGCCGAGGTATTCCCGCCCGAGGCGGGAGAGGTGCTTCCGCCGCTCGCGTTGGTCGCGGCCGAGGAGCGTACGGACGGGGTGCCCGGCCTGGACGCGCCGCCGGTCGCGAAGTTCAGCCCCGGCCAGAAGCTCTTCATCGGACTCCGCGGATCGTACGGCGGTGTGGTCATGTTCGG
>DASWRZ010000036.1:0-2753 GCA_036402935.1 Actinoplanes sp. | reverse complement strand
CCGGCCACCAGCAGGTCGAGCGAGCGCCGCTGGTCGTCGTCGAGCGAGTCGAGCAGCTCCAGGTCGGGCTTGTCGAGCACCCGGGTGCGCTGTTCGGCCGGCAGCTGCTCGGTCGCCCAGGCGGTCGCCTTGTCGAGCCGCGGCCGCACCTCGTCGAGCGTCTCGATCGGCCGCACCGGGTCGATCTCGTGCAGGATGCGCAGCATCTGGCTGGGCTCGCCGGTGGTGATGTCGGCCACCGAGGCCAGCATGCGGTAGGGCAGGGGGCGCGGGGTTTCCGGCAGCTCGGCCTCGGCGGTGCGCCGGGCCCGGTCGTACGCGATCGCGTCGCCCGGCGGGGCGGTGCCCGCGGCGGTCTTGGCGGCCAGCGAGTCCCACTCGTCGTAGAGCCGCTGGATCTCCTGGTCGAAGGCGACCTTGAACGACTGGTTGGGGCGGCGGCGCGCGTACAGCCAGCGCAGCAGCGGCGCCTCCATGATCCGCATGGCGTCGGCCGGGGTCGGCACGCCGCCCTTGGACGAGCTCATCTTGGCCATGCCGGTGATGCCGACGAACGCGTACATCGGGCCGATCGGCTGCTCGCCGCCGAAGATCTCACGCACGATCTGGCCACCGACCACGTAGGACGAACCGGGAGAGCTGTGGTCGACGCCGGACGGCTCGAAGACCACGCCCTCGTAGGCCCACCGCATCGGCCAGTCGACCTTCCAGACCAGCTTGCCGTGGTTGAAGTCCTTGAGCAGCACGGTCTCGGAGTGACCGCAGGCGCCGCAGGTGAAGCTCATCTCGGTCGTCTCGTCGTCATAGGCCGTGACGGTCGTGAAGTCCTTGTTGCAGACGGTGCAGTAAGGCTTGTAGGGGTAGTAGCCGGTGGCCGCGCTGCCGTCATCCTCACTCGCCGCGCCCGACCCTTCGGCCGCCTCCACCGCCGCCTCGTCGGTCTCCGGCCTCACTGCCGGACCGGCGGCCTTGGTGCGGTAACGCCCCAGAATCTCGTCGATCTTGGCGCGCTGCCGCATGGCCAACAGGATCTGGTCGCGATAGGCGCCGCTCGTGTACATCTCGGTCTGGCTGATGCCGCGGAAGACCACCCCGAGCTCGGCCAGCGACTCGATCATCGCGGCCTTGTAGTGCTCGGCCCAATTGGGATAGCTGCTGCCCGCCGGCGCCGGGACCGCGGTCAGCGGCTTGCCGATGTGCTCGGCCCACGACGGGTCGATGCCGGCCGGCACCTTGCGAAAACGGTCGTAGTCGTCCCACGAGATGATGTGCACGCAGTCGCGCCCGCGCCGCCGGATCTCGTCGGCGACCAGGTGCGGGGTCATCACCTCGCGCAGGTTGCCCAGGTGGATCGGCCCGGACGGGCTCAGCCCCGAGGCACACACGATGGGCCCTCTTGCAGCAGTTCGGGTTGTGGCAGATTTGCCGGGCGCCCGGCGATCGGCCTCGGCGATCACCTCGTCGGCGAAACGGCTAACCCAGTCGGACTCGACGCTGCTGGTCATGGGACGGTCTTTCCTCTCACCGTGTAAATACCCGGCTATTCTCGCAGGTCCGGGACAGCGGTTTTCAGGGCCTGTGGACAAGCGGCAGGCGCAGGCTGAAGGTCCGAAAACCCCGGTCCGGTGTCAGCGACGTCGATCACTTCCGCGTCTGATTCCGTACGCGCGGAAACCGTGACCGATCCCTCGGCCGGAGTGTGCCGGATCGCGTTGGCGACCAGGTTGCCGACCGCCCGCCGCAGGGGGATCGGATCGGCCGCGACCAGCGCGGAAGGCGCATGGACCGCGAGCGTGACCCCGGCTCGGCCGGCCGGCCCGGCGAAGGCGTCGACGACCGCCGGCAGCAGATCGGCGAGGTCGACCCGCTGCGGGTGCAACCGTAGCTCGCCCGCGCATACGCATCTCGTGCGCGATGTCGCCGACCATGGCTGGCGGCAGCTCCTCGACCTGGCGCCGCCGCCCGGCCATGTCGTTGAACGCGGTACCCAGCCGGGCGATCTCGTCCCGCCCGGTGAGCTCGACGACGGCCGCGTCGCCGCCGTCGCGCATCCGGCCGGCCGCCGCGGTCAGCGCCCGCGGCGGGCGCACCAGGCGCATCCCGACCAGCGTCGTCACCCCGACCGCGGCCAGCAGCACCAGAGCGGTCACCGCGATGATCCGGCCCCGCCCAGCCAGCCGCACCCACGACCGGTCAGCCGCATGGCAAGCCGATCGGGAGCCGGACTTCCGCCGTGCGGCCGCCCGCTCGAAACAACAGCGGCACGCACGCCGGCGCGGCTACCCAGGTGCCTCCGACAAACGCGGTCCAGGTTTGCGGCGGGCTGCCGGTCGGGCAGGCCGTTATCCGTACGCTCGCGGCCGGCGCACCCGGATTGCCCCAACCGACCCGGACCCGGCCCGCCCAGCCATCGCCGACCGCCACCTGGACCGTCTCGCCGGTCCGCACCACCAGGCCCCACTTGGCGAAGAGCTTGGCCGCCGGATCGCGCTCGCCGGACGGCGCCAGCTGCAGTACCTGATCGTCGGGCACCGCGATCACTCCGGCGACCAGGTGATAACCGTTGGGCAGGGCGCCCAATTGATCAACCGATTCCGTGCATCCCCCGGCGCTCGTCGGGCCAGTGCCGGTCAGGCCAGTGCCCGTCAGGCCAGTGCTTGTCGGCCCGGCGCTGGTCGGGACAGCACTGGTCGGGCCGGCGTTCGTCGGGCCGGGCCTGGCTGGCGGGCTCGGGGCCGGCTCGCTGGTGCAGC
>DASWRZ010000035.1:0-11060 GCA_036402935.1 Actinoplanes sp. | reverse complement strand
CGGCCATGTCCGGCGGGGTTGATTCCGCCGTCGCCGCCGCGCGCGCCCGAGACGCCGGTCACGACGTCACCGGGGTGCACCTGGCGTTGTCGCGCAACCCCCAGACCTATCGGACCGGCGCCCGCGGCTGCTGCACGCTGGAAGACTCCCGCGACGCGCGCCGGGCCGCCGACGTGATCGGCATCCCCTTCTACATCTGGGACATGGCCGAACAGTTCCACGACAGCGTCGTCGACGACTTCGTCAACGAGTACGCCGCCGGCCGCACGCCCAACCCCTGCCTGCGCTGCAACGAGAAGATCAAGTTCGAGGCGGTGCTCGACCGGGCGGTCGCACTGGGGTTCGACGCCGTCGTGACCGGGCACCACGCCCGGCTCGGGGCCGACGGGCTGCTGCGGCGCAGCGTCGACCCGGGCAAGGACCAGTCCTATGTGCTGGCGGTCCTGACCCGCGAGCAGCTCGACCGGGCGGTCTTCCCGCTCGGCGACTCGACCAAGGCGCGGGTGCGGGTCGAGGCCGCGGAGCGCGGCCTCGCGGTGGCCGACAAGCCCGATTCGCACGACATCTGCTTCATCGCCGACGGCGACACCCGGGGGTTCCTGCAGGATCGGCTCGGTTCCGCTCCGGGAGACATCGTCGACGGGCGTACGGGTGAGCACCTCGGCACCCACGGGGGCGCCTACGGGTTCACGATCGGCCAGCGCAAGGGCCTCGACCTGCGCGTTCCGGCCGCCGACGGACGCCCGCGATACGTGCTCTCGATCACTCCGGTGACCAACACGGTGACCGTGGGCCCACGGGAAGACCTCGAGGTCGACCTGGTCACCGCGACCCGGCCGATCTGGCACGGGACGCCGACGCCGGTCGAGTGCGAGGTGCAGCTGCGGGCGCACGGCGACGTGGTCCCGGCGACGGTGACGGTGGCCGGGGGTGTGCTGACCGCCCGCCTCCACCAGCCCGCCCGCGGCGTGGCCGCCGGCCAGGCGATCGTGGCCTACCGCACCGACGCCGAGCGCGGCGACGTCGTGCTCGGCTCCGCGACCATCACCGCCGGCCTGCGCGAGAACGGCTCCGAGGGTGCCGGTCTTCGTGAGGGTGCCGGTCTTCGTGAGGGTGTCGGTCTTCGTGAAGGCGCTGCTCTCCGGGACGGTGATGCCGGCCTTCGTGAGGGTGCCGGTCTTCGTGCGGGCGGCTCGGCGGACCGGGCGTTGGCTCCGGTCGAGGCCGGGCGATGACCGAGTTCGCGTGGCCGGCCGGGTCGGCGACCGGGGTCGGGTCGATGCCCGGCACCGACGTAGCCGAGGCCCAGCGGATCGTCTTCGGTGAGCTGCCCGACCTGCCGCACCTGGCCGAGCTGCCGGGCCGCGGGCCGGGCTCCGACATGCTGGGCCGCAGTGCCGGGTTCCTGGTCGGGCTGCCGGTTCAGCTCTATGCCGGGCGCTGGCAGGCTGCCCCACGGCCCGGGCGCGACCTGCGGGTCACCGCTGATCTGCTCGAACGTGACCTCGACCAGCTGGCCGAGCAGGCCGACGGTTACACCGGGGCGCTCAAGCTGCAGGCGGCCGGCCCGTGGACGCTGGCGGCCGGGCTCGACCTGCAGATCGGCGGGCGGCTGCTGCGCGACCCGGGCGCCGTACGCGATCTGACCGTCTCCCTGGCCGAAGGACTGCGCCGGCACATCGACGAGGTCCGCAAGCGGGTGCCGGGGGCGTCACTGCTGCTCCAGCTCGACGAGCCGTCGCTGTCGACGGTGATGGCCGGGAGGGTGCCGACCGAGAGCGGGCTGGGCGCCTACCGCGCGGTCGACGGAACCGACGCGGCGAGCGCTCTGCGGACAGTGGTCGAGGCCGTCGGCGTGCCCGTCGTGATCCACAGCTGTGCTCCGGGCGTACCCCTGGAAACCTTGCGTGCCGCCGGAGCCGCCGCCGTGTCGCTCGACCTCGGGTTGCTGAAAGATCTTGATCCTCTGGGCGAGGCGATCGAGGCCGGGCTGGGCCTGTTCGCCGGTGCCGTGCCGGCGCTGCCCGATGCCTCCTCAGCGGCACCGGACGGCAAGGTCGCGGCCGAGCGGGTGCGCAAGCTGTGGCAGCGGCTCGGCTTCCCGCTCTCCCGGCTCGGGCCGCAGGTCGTGGTGACGCCGGTGTGCGGGCTGGCCGGGACGAGCCCGGCCTATGCCCGGGCCGCGCTGACCGCGTGCCGCGAGGCCGGAAAGCGACTGGCCGAGGCGGAAGCCTGAGCCGGAAAATGTCAGGGGTGCCCGCTACCGTCTTCTCGTAAGCGAGTGACGACGGAGGTCCCGGTGCCCAAGCAGGCTTCTTCTTCGAGCTCTTCCGGTTCGTCCGGCGAGGAGATCGAGCTCGGCGGGCCGACCCCCGAGCAGGTGGCCGCGGCGGGCAAAGACCCGACGCCCGAGGCCGCGTCCCGGCATGCCGAGCTGGCCGACGTGGTCCGCGGGCATCAATACCGCTATTACGTGCTCGACGCGCCGACCGCCACCGACGCCGAGTTCGACAAGCTGCTGCGCGAGCTCGAGGCGCTGGAGGACGAGTTCCCGGCCCTGCGCACGCCCGACTCCCCGACACAGAACGTCGGCGGCACGTTCTCCACGCTCTTCACGCCGGTCGAGCACGCCGAGCGCATGCTCTCGCTCGACAACGTCTTCGACGACGACGAGCTGGCCGCATGGGCCGAGCGCACGGTGCGTGACGCGGGCGGGCCGGTCGAGTTCATCTGCGAGCTCAAGGTCGACGGCCTGGCGATCAACCTGACCTACGAAAACGGCCGGCTGATCCGCGGCGCGACCCGTGGCGACGGCCGCACGGGCGAGGACGTCACGTCCAACGTGCGCACGATCCGCGAGATCCCCGAGCGGCTGGCCGGTGACAACCCGCCCGAGCTGCTCGAGGTGCGCGGCGAGATCTACTTCCCGGTGTCCGCGTTCGCCGACCTCAACGCGTCGCTGGTCGAGCAGGGCAAGGCGCCGTTCGCCAACCCGCGCAACGCCGCCGCCGGCAGCCTGCGCCAGAAAGACCCGCGGGTCACCGCGTCACGCGGCCTGCGCATGGTCGTGCACGGCATCGGGGCCCGCAAGGGCTTCACGCCGAGCTCGCAGTCGCACGCCTACGAGGCGCTCCAGGCGTGGGGCCTGCCGACCAGCCGCCGGTGGAAGCTGGTCGACGACATGGCCGGAGTGCGCGAGTTCATCGCCTACTACGGCGAGCACCGGCACGACGTCGAGCACGAGATCGACGGCGTCGTCGTCAAGGTCGACTCGGTGTCGATCCAGGGGCGGCTCGGCTCGACCAGCCGGGCGCCGCGCTGGGCGATCGCCTTCAAATACCCGCCCGAGGAGGTCAACACCAAGCTCCTCGACATCGCGGTCAACGTCGGGCGCACGGGCCGGGTCACGCCGTTCGCGCTGCTCGAGCCGGTCAAGGTGGCCGGGTCGACGGTCGCCCAGGCCACACTGCACAACGCGCGCGAGGTCGAGCGCAAGGGCGTGTGGATCGGCGACACGGTCGTGCTGCGCAAGGCCGGCGACGTGATCCCCGAGATCCTCGGCCCGGTCATCGACCTGCGGCCCGACGACGCCCACCCCTTCGTGATGCCGACCCACTGTCCCTCCTGCGGCACCAAGCTGGCGCCGGCCAAGGAGAGCGACATCGACATCCGGTGCCCCAACACCCGTTCGTGCCCGGCCCAGCTGCGCGAGCGCGTGTTCCACCTGGCCGGGCGGGGTGCCTTCGACATCGAGGTGCTGGGCTACAAGGCGGCCCAGGCCCTGCTCGACTCCGGCGTCATCACCGACGAGGGCGACCTGTTCGCGTTGACCGCCGACCAGTTGGCGCAGTCGCCGTTCTTCGTCAACCAGGACGGCAGCCTCGGCACCAACGCGACCAAGCTTCTGGAAAACCTGCAGGCCGCCCGCGAGCGGCCGCTGTGGCGGGTGCTGGTCGGCCTGTCGATCCGGCACGTGGGACCGACGGCGGCGCAGGCGCTGGCGCGGGAGTTCGGCTCGATGGAGGCGATCGAGGCGATCGTCGCCGAGACCGCCCAGCAGCTGGCCGCGGCTGACGCCGCGCTCGCGGAGACTCCCGCCACCGAGGACGGCCCGGCGTTGCCGGCCGAGCCCAGCGAGCCGTCCGCGGAGGCCGGCGAGGCGTCTGCGGAGGCCGGCGAGGCGTCTGCGGAGGCCGGCGGGGCGTCTGCGGAGGGCGGCGAGGCGTCTGCGGCTGAAAGCGGCGAGGCGTCCGCGGCTGATAGCGGCGAGGCGGCATCGGACAAGCCGAAGAGAGTCAAGGCGGAGCCGGACGCGCTGTCCCAGGTGGAGGGCGTCGGCCCGATCATCGCCGAGAGCCTGCGCGAATGGTTCACCGTCGACTGGCACCGCGAGATCGTCCGCAAGTGGCGCGAGGCCGGCGTGCGCATGGCCGACGAGCGCGTCGACACCGGCCCCCGGCCGCTCGAGGGCCTCAGCGTGGTCGTGACCGGCACCCTCGCGAGTTACTCGCGCGACCAGGCGACCGCTGCCGTGACCGACCGCGGCGGCAAGGTGAGCGGCTCGGTCTCCAAGAAGACGTCTTTCGTGGTCGTCGGCGACAACCCGGGCAGCAAATACGACAAGGCACTGTCGCTCAAGGTGCCGGTGCTCGACGAGGAAGGTTTCGGCGTCCTGCTTTCCGATGGTCCCGACGCCGCGCGGGCAGTCGCCGAAATCGCCGCTCCGGCCGAAGAAAAGGCCGCCGAATAGCCGGCCCCGGCCACGAACGGCGTCGTGGCCGGTCAAGAGTTGCTTTCCGGGTGTGCACAAAGCCGTCGCCGGCCGGGAAATCCGTCACACGGGCGGGGGAAATTTTGGCTTATGAGCGTTTGAGGGCGTATGCCGATTTGATAACGCTGAAGCCGTTTAGCGGTGAAAAGGACATGTGGATCTATCGTGAGAGCGATCGCTTGATCGACGCCCTGGTGGAGGTCGCATGGATGCCGCACGCCCGCGCAGCTCCACGGCGAACGGCGAGAACAAGGCCCGGCGGCGGGCCGTTCTCGTCAGCGGTGCCCTGACCCTGGCGGCCGACCTGGTCCTCTGGGCCACCGGGCGGGGTCACTTCAGCGGGCTGCCCAGTGCGTACTGGGTCATGGCCGCCCTCGCGGTGCTCGTCGACTCCCGGCCCTACGTGGTCGCCGAGCGACGGGCCAGCGCGGTCGTCCTCCCGTCGATCTGCTTCACCTTCGCCATCACTCTGGCCTGGGGATTCGTACCCGCCATGGCCGTGCAACTGCTGGCCGTCACGGTCGCCGGGTGGCGGATGCGCCAGCCCGTACGCCGTACCCTCCACCTGGCGTTGCAGCATGCCGTCGCCCTCGGCGCGGCCTCGGCCGTGGCCGGCCTGGCCGGCCTGAAGGTCGGACCGCAACCCCACTGGGACGACGCCGTCCTCACCGTGGCCGCGGCGACCGCCTGGATCCTGGCCCGCTACGGACTGGCCGCCCTCGTTTCGCTGGCCACGGCCAACAAGCGCCCCCGCAAACGCGGTGTCGAGCTCCTGGCCACCTCCGCCCTGCTGCTGCTCGGCCCGGTCGTGCTGGCCACCGCCCAGGTCGGACTGCCGTTCGTCCCTCTGGTGCTGTTGGCTCTGCACGCCGTGCACCGCATGGTCCGCTCGGCCGGCGAGTTCGAGCGCGCCTCCCGCGTCGACGCCCTCACCGGCCTGCCCAACCGGCGGGCGCTCCAGGCGAGCGTCAAGGAGCGGCGCCCGATGGCCCTGCTGCTGCTCGACCTGGACCGGTTCCGCAACGTCAACGAGGCGCTCGGCCACAGCGTCGGTGACCGTCTGCTGATCGAGGTCGCGCACCGTCTCTGCGACGTGGTTCCGGCGCACGACCTCGTCGTACGTCTGGGAGGTGACGAATTCGCCGTGCTGGCGACCCGGGTCGACGGGGCGCCCGGCGCCCGTCGGATCGCCCGGCACCTGGCTGAGGCGTTGAACCGGCCGTTCGCGCTCGACGGCCTGCCGGTGGACGTGAGCGCGTCGATCGGCATCGCGCTGCAGACCGAGCGCGGCGGGGACGGCGCCGAGTTGCTGCGGGCGGCCGAGGCCGCCATGTACGACGCCAAGCAGCGCGGCGACCAGGTCGCGATCTATGGTCCCGAGGCCTCGCACCATTCGCCGGACCGGCTGGCGCTGCTGGCCGATCTGCGCCGGGTGCTCCGGGAGGACGCGCCCGACGACGGGATCATGCTCTTCTACCAGCCCCAGATCGCGATCTCGACCGGCGAGGTGGTCGGTGTGGAGGCGTTGCTGCGCTGGCGGCACCCCGACCGCGGCATGGTCGGCCCGGAGGAACTGATCCGGGTGGCCGAGCCGACACCGGTCATGCGACTGCTGACCGAGCGCGTGCTGCACGACGTCATCGCTCAGCTGTCGGTCTGGAACACGGCCGGACGGCCCTTGCGGGCCTCGGTCAACGTCAGCGTCCGGGATCTGCATTCGGGGGACATCGCCGAGCGGGTCGGCGAACTGCTTTCGGCGTACGCCGTCCCGGCCGACCTTCTTCAGTTGGAGATCACTGAAAGCGCCCTGATGGCCGACCCGCACCGGGTTCTCAGCACGATCACCAAGCTGGACCGGATGGGCATCGCGATCTCGCTCGACGACTTCGGCACCGGGTACTCGTCGCTGCAGCACCTGCGCCGCCTGCCGCTCGCCGAGGTGAAGATCGACCGCTCGTTCGTGCTCGGGATGGCCACCGACCGGGGTGACGCCGCGATCGTCCGTTCCGTCATCGACCTGGCCGAGGCGCTGGGCTTGCGGGCGGTCGCCGAGGGGGTCGAGGACGAGCGCACCTGGCGTCTGCTGGCCGCGGCCGGCTGTCACGCCGCCCAGGGCTGGTTTCACGCGCGCCCGATGCCGGCCACGGATCTGGCCGAGTGGCTCGTCCGCTACCGCCCGCTGCGGCCGGGCCTGACACCCGTCAAATAGACTCGCACGGTCAGCTTTTCTTCTCCGACTCAAGAGGGGGCTAACGGATGGCCGCCATCTCCCGCGAAGAGGTCGCGCATCTCGCGCGCCTGTCGCGGCTCGCTGTGACCGACCAGGAACTGGATCAGTTCGCGGGGCAGCTCGACGTGATCCTGCAGTCGGTGGCCCGAGTCGGCGAGGTGGCCGCGGACGACATCCCGCCGACGTCGCACTCCGTCCCGCTGACCAACGTTTACCGCGACGACGTGCCGCGGCCGTGCCTCACGCAGGAGGAGGCGCTCTCCGGCGCCCCCGACGCGTACGAGGGCCGGTTCCGGGTGCCGCGGATCCTGGACGAGGAGGCCTGAGTCGTTATGACCGATCTGACCCGTGAGTCGGCTACGGCACTCGCTGCCATGATCAAGTCGCGTGAGGTCTCGGCGGTTGAGGTCGCCAAGGCCCATCTCGACCGCATTTCTTCCGTTGACGACCGTGTCCACGCTTTCCTGCACGTCGACCGGTCCGGTGCCCTCGCGGCCGCTGAAGCCGTCGACCGGGGCGAGGTGACCGGCCCGCTCGCCGGAGTGCCGGTCGCGGTCAAGGACGTGCTCGCGACCAAGGGCGTGCCGACCACCGCCGCCTCCAAGATCCTCGAGGGCTGGAAGCCGCCGTACGACGCGACGATCGTGCAGCGCCTGCGCGCGGCCGGCACGGTCATGCTCGGCAAGACCAACATGGACGAGTTCGCGATGGGCTCGTCGACCGAATACTCGGCCTATGGCGCGACCCACAACCCGTGGGACCTCGGCCGCATCCCGGGCGGCTCGGGCGGCGGCAGCGCGGCGTCGATCGCGGCCTACGAGGCACCGCTGGCCATCGGCACCGATACCGGTGGCTCGATCCGCCAGCCGGGCGCGGTCACCGGCACGGTCGGGGCCAAGCCGACGTACGGCGGCACCTCGCGCTACGGCCTGATCGCCTTCTCCTCCTCGCTCGACACCCCCGGCCCGTGCGCCCGCACGGTCGAGGACGCGGCGCTGCTCCACTCGGTGATCGCCGGCTACGACGAGTACGACTCGACCTCGATCCCCTCGCCCGTGCCCGATGTGATCGGCGCGGCACGGCTCGGCGCCACGGGCGATCTGACCGGTGTGAAGCTGGGCCTGGTCAAGGAGTTCGCCGGCGACGGTTCCGAGCCGGGCGTGCTGGCCGCCTTCAGGGAGGGCCTGGAGGCGCTGGTCAAGCTGGGCGCCGAGGTCGTCGAGGTCTCGTGCCCCCACTTCGAGTACGCGCTGCCCGCCTACTACCTGATCGCCCCGAGCGAGGCCTCGTCCAACCTGGCCCGCTTCGACGGCGTCCGTTACGGCCTGCGGGTCGGCGACGACGGCAACCGGTCGCTCGAGGAGGTCATGTCGCTGACCCGCGACGCCGGCTTCGGCCCCGAGGTCAAGCGGCGCATCATCCTGGGGACGTACGCCCTGTCCAGCGGCTACTACGACGCCTACTACGGCCAGGCCCAGAAGGTCCGCACCCTGATCACGCGCGACTTCCGGTCCGCCTTCGAGCAGGTCGACGTCCTGGTCTCGCCGACCACACCGTTCGTCGCGTTCCCGTTCGGGTCCCGCACCTCCGACCCCTACCAGATGTACCTGGCCGACCTCTTCACGATCCCGACCAACCTCTACGGCGGCCCGGCGATCTCGGTCCCGTGCGGCCTGTCCGAGGGACTCCCGGTCGGCTTCCAGGTGATGGCCCCGACGATGGCCGACGACCGCATGTACCGGGTGGCCGCGGCCCTCGAGTCGGCGGTCGGCACGCTGACGCCGCCGGCGCTGTAGCGGCTTCCTTCCCGGCCGGGAAGGAAGCGAGTGCTCACTCGAATCGGCGAATCGCTCGCCGCTCGGGGTTACCGGAGAGCTCGGGGTTACCGGAGATCAGAAAGGCGGCCCCGCGATCCGGGGCCGCCTTCGGTGAACTACAGCCGCTGCCAGAGGGCCGGCGTGTTCGGCGGCTCCCACGACGCGATCGACGTGTGGGCCTGCAGGCACCTGTACTGCACGCCGTTGTAGGTCACCACGTCGCCCACCTTGTATGCGTGCCCGGTGACCCAGGTCGTCGCGCCCGCCGGCGGGGTTGTCGGCGTGGTGGTCGGCGGGGTGGTCGGCGGCCTGGTGGTCGGGCCGGTGGTCGGCGGCGTGGTCGTGCCACCGCCGCCGCTGCCGACGAACGCGCCGGCCGCGGCCGCGCCGACCGCGTCGATGGTGGTGTTGTTCTCGACCGGGTTGGGGACGGTGCCGGTGAAGACGATGAAGGTGACCGGCCCGTCGGTGCCGCCGTTCTCCGGGTCCGGGTTGATGCCCAGGTCGCGGGCGGTGGCGTAGGAGGCCTCACCGATGATGTTGTTGGGCCCCTCGTCGGCGAAGACCGCGTACACGATCTTGTTGTTGTAGATGACGGCGCCCACGTTGCCCGGCTTGATGCCGGCGCTGGAGTAGCTGAACCGCGAGCTGGGCAGCGGGATCACGAAGTAGTGCGTGGTGTCGGCCGTGAAGTACTGCCCCTTGGACGTGGTGAACGAGGTCTGCGCCTGGTACCACGGGTCGGTCGAGCCGTTGCAGTTCGTCGTGCCGATGCCGTCGCAGTCGACGTCGAGGTCGGAGGTCCAGTGGTAGACGTTGCCGTTCTTGCAGATGTTGACGGTCGCGGCACCACCGTCGTCGGTCGCGTACTTGCCGTTCGAGGCGACCGTGCAGGATGCCGTCTTGGCCAGCAGCTGGGCCGCGGTCGGGCCGGTCGCGGCCGAGGCGGGGCCGGAGGTGGCGGCGATCGCGGCGGTCGCGATCAGAGGCAGCGCCACCGCCGCGATCAGGGTGAAGGGGGATCGGAATTTCACAGCGGCACTCCCGGGGGAAAGAGGAACCGGCATGCATCGGCGTTTGTCGACGCGTGCCGGGGATGCTAGCCGCTGGAAGCACTGTTAGGAAAGGTATCTAACGATTTCTGCTCACGCCGGCGTCGTCCTCGATGCGGTCGCCCAGCGTGACCATCTGCTGGGTCTCCATGGCCGAGTCCGAGTCGACCAGCACGAGCCCGACCGTGGGCAGCGGGAACTTGCCGTAGTGGGCCTCGAGGAACTTGATGAACTTCGGCGACTTCTTCAGCGAGGGCAGGAATTCGTCGTCGACGCCCGGGCGATACCACCGTACAGAAATGATCATCACTCGCGGGGACAGCCGCAGGGCTTGCGAAAACCTGTCGGTGCGGCCCGATAGTCTGGTCCCTGTCCGGTTGAAGGGAGCCCCACTAATGACCACGACCGCTCTGCCCTCATATGAGGACGCGGTGAGCCGTTACGAGCCGGTCATCGGCCTGGAGACCCACGTCGAGCTGGGCACACGCACCAAGATGTTCTGCGGCTGCCGCACCGAGTTCGGTGCCGAGCCCAACACCCAGGTCTGCCCGGTCTGCCTGGGCCTGCCGGGTGCGCTGCCGGTGTCCAACCGGGCGGCCATCGAGGCGACGATCCGGATCGGCCTCGCGCTCAACTGCGACATCGCCGCCTGGTGCCGCATGGCGCGGAAAAACTACTTCTATCCCGACATGCCGAAAAACTTCCAGATCTCGCAGTACGACGAGCCCCTGTGCGTCGAGGGCTACGTCGACGTCGAGGTCGACGGCAGGCAGTACCGGGTGGGCATCGAGCGGGTGCACCTCGAGGAGGACACCGGCAAGTCGCTGCACGTCGGCGGCTCCACCGGCCGCATCCACGGCGCCACCGAGTCGCTGGTCGACTACAACCGGGCCGGCATCCCACTGGTCGAGATCGTCACCAAGCCGGTGCCCGGCCTGGGCGCGCTCGCCCCCGAGATCGCCAAGGCCTACGTCACCGAGTTGCGCGACATCGTCCGCTCGCTGGGCGTCTCCGACGTCCGGATGGAGCAGGGCTCGCTGCGCTGCGATGTCAACACCTCGCTCAACAAGCCGGGCGACGAGTGGGGCACCCGCACCGAGACCAAGAACGTCAACTCGCTGCGCTCGGTCGAGCGGGCGGTCCGCTCCGAGATCATCCGGCAGTCGTCGCTGCTCGACCAGGGCACCCGC
>DASWRZ010000034.1:0-6077 GCA_036402935.1 Actinoplanes sp. | reverse complement strand
GCCTGGTTCGAGGAGGACGAGCAGATCTTCGTGCACCCGCGCAACCCGTACGCCCGGGTCGACGCGCTCCGCTCGACCCGGCACATCCGGGTCGAGCTGGAAGGAGTGCTGCTCGCCGAGTCGCCGTCGCCGGTGCTGCTGATCGAGACCGGGCTGCCGACGCGTTACTACCTCGACCGCACGGCCGTGAACTTCGGTGCCCTCGAACGCACCGACACCACCACCGCCTGTCCCTACAAGGGGCGGACCACCGACTACTGGTCGATCCGTACGCCGAGCGGCCTGCACAACGATCTGGCCTGGTCGTACGCCTTCCCGACCGCCGGCCTCACCGCGATAGCGGGGCTGGTCGCGTTCTACAACGAGAAGGTCGACATCACCCTCGACGGCCGCGTCGAGGACCGTCCGGCTACCCACTTCTTCAAGGAGTGACGCCCTACGACGAGCTGGTGAAGCTCGACCCCGAGCTCGAACCGGTGCTGACCGCGACCGGCCGCCCCGACCCGTTCGCCTGGCACGACGGCGACCGCACCCGGGGCGACTATTTCGCCTCGATGGTGCTGCACATCAGCAGCCAGCAGATCAGCACGATCGTCGCGTTCCGGCTCTATGACCGGCTGGCCGCCGAGACGGGCGGGCTTCCGGACGCGGCCGGCGTGGCCGCCCTGACCCCGGAACGCTGGCGCGAGCTCGGCTTCTCGCACGCCAAGGTCAAATATCTGAGCGCGATGGCCCAGCGGTGCCTGGAGGGCGAGCTCGACCTGGCCGGGCTGGCCGATCTGCCGGACGACGAGGTGCGCGCCCGGCTGACCGCGCTGCCCGGGGTCGGCAACTGGACCACCGACCTGTTCCTGATCTTCCAGCTGCACCGGCCGGACATCTTCCCGGCCGGTGACCTGGGCCTGCGCCACGCGGTCGGGCGCTGGCTCCCACCGGTCGGCACCTCGATCCGCGAGGTCGAGGAGCGGGCGAAGCCGTGGGCGCCCTTCCGGACGTACGCGGCGGCCGCGTTCTGGCACAGCCTGCAGATCATTGGATCCGTCGGCTGAGCTCGCAGTGAGGAAGAGGGCAACCGCGGTGGCGACGGGGAGCGCGGCCCGGTCCAAGATGGACAGCGCCGCCGGGACGGTCCGCCGGCGGCCGGGGGCGTCGCGGCCGGGCATTTACGGGGAGACCGTCCCCGATCGTCGATGAACTTGGCTGCCCCTTCGCTCGTACTCCTTGGCAGGAGGCGAGCTATGAACGACGACACCGTCGAATTTCGGACGCTCCGCCGCGGGCCGAGGCGCTGGGTTTTCTGGTCCGCGGGCGGCCTTGCGTTTCTGGCCGTGGCCGCGGTGGTGGTGCTGACGCTGCCGGTTCCGGGCCTTCAGGGCTACCTTGCCGGGCAGGTCAGCGGCCAAGTCGCTGATCAGGTGGCCTGCCCGGGGGTGCTGCCCCGTCCGCCGTCGGTCACGGTGGGCGGTGGAAGGCTGGTGCCCCAGGTGCTGCGCGGCCGGTTCTCGGAGATCAGGGTCGCGGTGCCCGACGTGAAGCTGAGCGGGGTGCCGCACGCGTCCTTCGCGGCGACGATGCGGGACGTGGGCAAGCCCTCGGGCGGTACGACCCACGTCGGCTCGTTCGACGGCACCATCAAGGTCGGCTTCGCCGATCTGCCGGCGCCGGCCGGGACGAAGTTCGCGCGGGCCGCCGACGGCGGCCTGACCGCCCGCACGGTGATCCCGGCGGCCGCGTCCAAGGACGTCAAGGCCAAGCTGTTCCTGTCGATGCGCATCAGCGGCGAGACCGCCGAATCGGTTCCGTCGCGGCTGCAGATCTTCGGCAAGACGCTGCCGGCCGGCCAGGTCGGTGACCTCACCGGCGGCGTACGCAAGCAGCAGTTGCCGCACCTCCCGGACGGGGTGACCTACCGCTCGATCGAACCCCGATCGGACGGCGTGCACGTTTCGCTGGCCGGAATCTCGACCACGCCGCTGTCGACGCTGCCGGCGTCGGTCGGCGGGCACGACGTCACGTACACGGCCGCCGACGGCCTGCTCGGCATCAACACGTCGATCATCAAGCTGCCGCTGACCATCCGCACCCGGCCGGTGCTGTCGGGCGGCACGCTGACCCTGCAGCCGACCGCGGTGCACGTGCTCGGGTCCGACCACTCGACCGGCGATCCGCTGGCCAAGCTGGTGCTCGGCCAGATCGACCAGAAGGACCTGACGCGTACGCTGCCGGTCCTGCCCACCGGCGTCGTCTACCGGTCGGCCACGGTCGACCCGGCGGGCATCCACGTCACGCTCGGCGGCACCACGGTCAAACCGTTCTCGTCGCTGCCGCAGGACGCCGACCGACCGGCCGTGTTCGGCGCCCAGAACGGCCTGCTGACCGCCACCGCGGCCGGCTCAGGTGCGGCCACCCCGGTCGTGCTGCACTCCGAGCCGGTGATCCACGGGCGGACGTTGGACCTGGCGCCCTCCCAGATCGAGATGTTCGGGACCCGGTTCCCCGCGGCCGACGTCCTGAGCCGGGTCAAGGGCCAGCAGACGGCGTACCCGTTGCAAGCGCCGGCGAAAGGCCTGGCCTATGCCGGGGTCACCGTGCAGGCCGACGGCCTGCTGATCCACGTGACGGGCCGCGAGGTCGACCTGCCGCGCGGCTCCCTGACCGGCGGCGGCTGCTGACGACGATCCGCGACCTCGCCGGCGACGACGGGCCGCAGGTGGTCGAAGGCGAGGCCGTGGAGCAGCGGCAGTGAGATCATGCCCGAGGGCGTAACCCGGCCGGTTACCAGTGCGTGGGCCGGGTCACCCCCCGGAGCGCCTACGGCGTCAGGAACGGCCGAGTACGCCCTGCGGGTCGAGCACGTACTTGCGGGCCGCGCCCTGGTCGAAGTCCTGGTAGCCCTGCGGGGCCTGGTCCAGGGAGATCGGGGTCGCGTTGACGTTCCTGGCGATCTGCACCTTGTCGTGGAGGATCGCCATCATCAGGTTGCGGTTGTACTTCATCACCGGGCACTGGCCGGTCACGAACGAGTGCGACCTTGCCCAGCCCAGGCCCAGCCGCAGCGACAACGAGCCGACCTTGGCCGCCTCGTCCACGCCGCCCGGGTCGCCCGTGACGTACAGGCCCGGGATCCCGATCGCGCCGCCGGCGCGGGTGACCGTCATCAGCGAGTTCAGCACCGTGGCCGGCATCTCCGTCCCCGCGTTCTCGCCGTGCCCGCGGGCCTCGAAGCCGACGGCGTCGACCGACGCGTCGACCAGCGGCTCGCCGATCGCCGGCGCGTCCTTGCCGAGGATCTGCTGGACCTGGTCGAGCGGGTCGCCTTCGGCCACGTTCACGGTCTCGCAGCCGAAGCTGCGCGCCTGCGCCAGACGCTCCTCGTTCAGGTCACCCACGATCACCACGGCCGCTCCCAGCAGGTACGCCGAGGTGGCCGCGGCCAGCCCGACCGGTCCCGCGCCCGCCACGTACACCGTCGAACCGGTGGTGACACCGGCGCTGACGCACCCGTGATAGCCGGTCGGGAAGATGTCGGCCAGCATGGCCAGGTCGAGCATCTTCTCCATCGCCTGGTCGCGGTCGGGGAACCTGAGCAGGTTCCAGTCGGCGTAGGGCACCAGCACGTAGGAGGCCTGGCCGCCGACCCAGCCGCCCATGTCGACGTAGCCGTACGCCGAGCCGGGCCGGTCCGGGTTGACGTTGAGGCAAACCCCGGTCTTGCCCTCCTTGCAGTTGCGGCACCGGCCGCAGGCGATGTTGAACGGCACCGAGCACAGGTCGCCGACCTTGATGAACTCGACGTCCGGACCGACGTCGACGACCTCGCCGGTGATCTCGTGGCCGAGCACGAGGCCCTGCGGGGCGGTCGTCCGCCCGCGGACCATGTGCTGGTCGCTGCCGCAGATGTTGGTGGCGACCGTCTTGAGGATCGCCCCGTGCCGGACCTTGCGGCCGATGTTGGCCTTGTTGACGCCCGGCCCGTCCTTCAGTTCGTACGTCGGGTAGTCGGTGTCGTGGACCTCGACCCGTCCGGGTCCCTCGTAGACCACCGCGCGGTTTCCTGGCATCGTTGCCTCCCGTCCTGACGTAACTCCTCTCCGGAGTCTTCTCCTAGGACGGGCGGGCAAAGACGGTGAATTGTGACGGGTCACGCGGATACCGGCAAGCGTGACAAAAGTTCAGACGCCTTTGCGGTTCAGGTCGTGGAGGATCTCGCGCAGGATCGCCGGAGTGCGCCCGGGCGGCTCGGCGTCGATGAACAGCCGGCTGATCGCGGCCGCGTACAGGTCGACGTCCTCGGTCTTCTCCAGGTAGAGCCCGCTGGTCAGATGCTCGATGTAGACCACGTCGGGCAGCTCCTCGTGCGGGAACCGCAGGATGCTGAACGCGCCGCCGGCCGCCGCGTGCCCGCCCGAGTCGAACGGCATGACCTGCAGCCGTACGTTGGCGGTGTTGCCGTACTCGAGCAGCGACTCGATCTGCTCGCGCAGCACCGCGTAGCCGCCGATCGGCCGCCGCAGCACCGCCTCGTCGATCACCGCCCAGAGCCGGGGACCGTCCTCGCGTTCGAGGAGCTGCTTGCGGGCCATCCGAAGCCGCGCCCGCCGGTCGATCTCGTCCTTGGACGCGTTGTCGTGCCCGAGCCGGATCACCGCCCGGGCGTACGCATCGGTCTGCAGCAGGCCGGGCACGAACTGCACCTCGTAGGTGCGGATCAGCTCGGCCGCCTGCTCGAGGTCGAGGTAGTTCTGGAACCAGGTGTCCAGGACGTCGCCGTACTGGTGCCACCAGCTCGGCGCGTTGGCCTCCTTGGTGAGCAGTTTGAGCCGTTCGTGCTCGTCCGGGTCGTCGACGCCGTAGAGGATGAGCAGGTCGGTGACGTCGCGCTCCTTGAAGCCGACCCGGCCCAGCTCCATCCGGCTGATCTTGGACTCGGACGCACGGATAGCGTATCCGGCCTGGTCACGGCCGATGCCGCGAGCCAGGCGCAGCGCGCGTAACCGCGCGCCGAGTTGTAACCGGCGCACGGTGGAACCGCCGGTGTCGTTTGTCGTGGTCACGAAGACCTCCCCGCCGGACCGGGCATGTTTCGCCCGGGCGCCCCCGGCCGTTCTATTGTCGGTGCCCGTTTCCCCCGTACGCGAGCACCGTTCGCCCCTGTTCATCCAGGCGGTCCATAGTGGAGCAGCCTTGATCGTTTGGCGCAAGCATACCCATGTGCCGACGCGGGCATGCGTCAATGCGTAACCGATTCACGTCCGAGGGTGACAAGCGGGGCGAAGGCCATAAAAACGGGCGGCGCCGGCGGGGCGGGCTCAGCCGGCGACGGCGAAGTAGACCAGGGCGACGATCGCGATCACGAACAGCACCACGAGGGCGCCGATCAACAGTGTTCCGGCCAGGCCGTTGCCCTCGTCCTCCTCGGACTGCGGGCGCTTGGCGTCGGTGCTCGGCATGGGGGGCCTCCGGCAGAGATCTCGAATGAACCTCGCGGAGGTTAGTGCCGGCGCGGTTCGGCCCACGAGGGCCGATTCCGCACCGCGAAACGCTTAAGGTTGCGGCTTGTGGTGCGCCAGCACCTGACGTACGAGACGGCCCGTGCGATGCAGGTGCTGGTGCGGGAAGCGGGGCGCCGAGCCCAGCACGGCCAGCGCGCCGACGACCCGGCCGCCGTCGTGGACCGGGACCGCGGCCCCGGCCATCCCGGCCAGGAACTCGCCCGACTGCATCGCGTAGCCCCGCTCGCGGCTCGCCTCGACATCGGCGGCCAGCCTCCGCGGATCGACGATCGTGGCGAGCGTACGCGGGGTGAGCCGCAGCCGGGGCACGATGTCCGCCGCCCCCTCGGGCGAAAGGCCGGACAGCGCCGCCTTGGCCAGGCACCCGCTGGCGAGCGGATAGCGGTTGCCGACGGCCGAGGTCGCCGCGGCCGACGGGCGTACGGGATGGCGCTTGCCGATGATCAGCAGCGACAGACTCTCCCAGTCGACCTCGGCCACCAGCACCGTCTCGCCGGTGCGCCGGGCCAGCTCGTCGGCCGCCTCGCGGGTGCGCCGCGCGATCGCCGAACCCTCGGCGACCAC
>DASWRZ010000033.1:0-3205 GCA_036402935.1 Actinoplanes sp. | reverse complement strand
CGTGATCGACCGGCCGAGCACCCGGTGCGCGACCGCGGCCCGGTCGGCGTCGCTGGGCCGGCGCACGTCGCGGAGCCCGCGGGCCTCGGCGATCACGTCGGTCAGCATCCGGTAGCCGTCCCACAGCTCGGTCAGGGCGTCGGTCGCGTCGGCCCAGGCGCCGGCGGTGCGGCCGGTCAGCTTGGTCTTGTCCAGCTCCTTGCGGTGCGGGTTGTCGTCGAGATCGACCAGGTTGGCCGCGATGGCGGTGACGGCCGTTTCGAGCCGCAGCAGCTCCGTGTCCGCCGGGGCGACGGATGGTGCGGTCATTGGTACTCGGCCTTCGGCGGCGCCGGCGGTGCCCCGAACGCGCCGAGCCACCGCTTGTAGGTCGCGGCCCAGGTGCCGTTCTGCTTGTTCTTCTCCAGGACGGCGTTGACGAAGCGGGTGAAGTCGGGCGACTTCTTCGAGGTCGCCATGCCGTACGGCTCCTCGGTGAAGCGCGGGCCGACCACCTTGGCGTACGGGTCCTGGGCCGCCATCCCGGCCAGGATCGTGTCGTCGGTCGAGATCGCGTCGACCTGGTTCTGCTGGAACGCGACGAGGCAGTCGCCGAACGCCGGCTTGGCCACCGCGATCGGCTTGGTCGCCACCTTGGCGATGTTGTCGTACGACGTCGACCCGGCGGCCGCGCACACCTTCTTGCCGCCCAGGTCGTCGATGCCCTTCACGTTCGAGGTGCTCGAGACCAGCACCTTCTGCCCGGCGTCGTAGTAGATCGTCGAGAAGTCGACGTCCTTCCAGCGGGCACAGTTGGCCGTCATGGTGTCGGCCACGATGTCGACCGACCCGTCGACGACGGAACTCACCCGCTTGTCGTACCCGATGACCTTGATCTGGATCTTGTCGGGGTCCCCGAAGATGGCCTGCGCGATCTGGCGCGCCATGTCCACGTCGAAGCCCTCGACCTTGCCGCTGAACGGGTTGCGGGCGCTGAACAGCAGCGTGTCCTGGCTCGTGCCGAGGATCAGCCGCCCCCGCTTCTGGATCTCGGCCATCTTGCTGCCGGCCGGCATCTTGCCCGCCGCCGGCAGGGCGCCGCTGGGCCGCAGGCTGGCCCGCGGGTTGCACGAGTTGTCGACGGCGGCCGGCGGCGCCGTGCCGGGCGCGGCCGCGGAGGCGGAGGGCCCACCGAGCGCGGGCGGCAGGTCGGAGGAGTCGCCGGAACAGCCGGCGAGCCCGAAGCCGAGCAGAACGAGGGTCACGCTTGCCGCAGCGGCCAGGACGGCACGGGTACGCATGAGCTTTCCTCCCGTTGTTCGCTCGGGCGCCGTCATCGGTACTCCTCCAGTCGGGCTCGGATGCCGACGAAGGCGAGGGCGCAGACGGCCAGCGCGACCAGCGGGCCCAGCACGGTGAGCGGGCCGAGCCCGTTGCCCGCACTGTCGATCTCGTCGGTGAACACCGCCTTGCGTTCGTCGAGCGCCGTGCCGATGTCCGTCGTAACGGTGTCGAACGCCTTCGTGGTGTCCGGCCCGATCGCGACCGTCACCGCCCCGCCGTAGTCGCCGCCGTCGTCCAGCTGCCGAACCTGCTGGTGCTGGTTGAGGTAGGTCTGGTGGGCGGTGACCGCCTCGGTGGACAGATAGTCGCCGGACAGCGGGCCGTGTGCCGCCGTCAGCTGGGTCCGGGCCTGCACGAAGTCGGTCTCGTAGGTGCTGCCGCTGCCGTGGGCGGCCAGCTCGAGCGCCTCGTCGCCGCGTTCCCGCAGCGCGAGGATGCGCGCCTCGGCGAGCTCCGCGGCCGGGGTCGAGCCCTGCTCACCGGCCCGGTGCAGGTGCACGTTCTGGCTGATCAGGATGCCGGCCGAGCCGAGCCCGAGCAGGACCGTCAGCGCGGTGGCCGCGACCAGCGGCATGTTGAAGGTGCGGTGGGTGGCCCGGCTCAGGTAACGCTGAGCGAGGACCAGTCCGGCCAGCAACACCACCACCAGCAGCGCGAACAGGATCACCCAGAGGATGCTGCGGGCGTTGCCGTACCCGTTGCTCACCTCGCCCTGGGCGACGCCGAAGAGCGTCTGCGCCTCGTGGAGCAGGGTGTCGCGGTTGAGCTGCGAGGCCGCGGAAAGATAGGACGAACCGACCGGAAGGCCTTGCCGGTTGTCGGCCCGGGCGGTCGCGACCAGCGCCGAATACTGCGCGACCCCGGAGGAGAGCGCCGCCACGGCCCCGGCCGACTGACTGCCGTCGGGCGTGAGCCGGGCCGCCGCGGTCAGTGCCGTGGTCGCCCGGGTGAGGTCGTCCTCGTAGCGGCGGGTCAGCGCCACCGGCTCGAGGCCGCCGGCCAGGAACGCCTGGGCGGCGGTGGTGTCGGCGTCGGCGAGCGCGGAGTAGATCGTCTCCGCCTCGACGAGCAGGGGCTGCGCCCGGTTGCCGAGATCGTCGGTGCCGGCCCCGGCCGATCGCGCGGTCAGCCCCGCCACCAGCCCGGCGAGCACCCCGAGCACCAGTAACGCCGACAGAATCAGCTGAAGGCGTCCGGGCGACGTGTGCCGCAGCCCGGCCACTCGCCGCAACGGTCCTCGGCGGCGGCCCGTCACGGCCGCCGGCGTCCCGCCCGCCGGCCCGATCGCGTCCCGAGTGCCCGGCGCGGGCCGGGCCATCAACCCTGTGCTCAAACTTCCTCCGTCGGCCGCCGTGCCACCACCACCTGGGCGGTGTCACTCCTGCTCGTTACCGTCCGGCACCCGGCTACTCGTTACCGTCCGGTACCCGGCTCCACTGTGCGGCACCGGCGCAACCGATCATCACCGCGGACACCCCTGATCGACCGAGTCTACGGAGGCGGCACACGCTCGCGCGCCCCCGCACACCCGATCCCGGCCGGTCGGCCGACCGGGCGTGGCGGGTCAGCTGAGCGCGCGTTTGAGCAGCTTGCCGGTGGCGGTCATCGGCAGGGTCTCCACGATCGCGACCATCCGCGGGTACTTGTACGCGGCCATCTGCTCCTTGCCCCAGGCGACCAGCTCCTCCTCGCTGGCCGTGGCGCCGTCCCGGAGGATCACGAACGCCTTGACCTCCTCGCCGTGGGACGGGTGCGGGACGCCGATGACGGCGGCCAGCGACACCGCGTCGTGGGTCATCAGGACCTCCTCGATCTCCCGCGGATAGACGTTGAAGCCGCCGCGGATGATCATGTCCTTGGCCCGGTCGACGATGTAGTAGAA
>DASWRZ010000032.1:0-34099 GCA_036402935.1 Actinoplanes sp. | reverse complement strand
TGCACGTCGGTTTCGGCCTGGCCAATCCGGCGCTGTTCCGGCTGATGCACACGGCCCCGCACCTCCCCGACGCCGCGAAGGCCGGCGAGGAGATCCTCAAGGAGCGCATCCGCCGTGTCGCCGTGGCGGGCCGGCTACGGGTTTCCGAGCGCCGCGCCGAGGACCTCATCCGCGCGGCCGGCACCGGCGTCGTCCTGACGCTCATCGACCAGCCCGAAGGCCGGCGCGACGCGGGACTGGCCGACGTCACCTGGGAGTCACTCCGCGCGGTAATTCTCACCGGCGACCGGCCCGAACAGGAGACAGGTCCGGCAGCGGCCGCGGTGACGTTGCTCGCGGCGCTGCCGGACCGGACCGAATTCACCCCCGCCGAGCGTCAGCTGCTCGGCGAGTGGCTGGAACGGATCAGCCGATCGTGAAGGTGAACTTGTAGGGCGAAACGATCGGCACGCCGTCGGAGACGGCGCTGGTGACCTGAGAGACGGTGCCCGAATAGGAGCCGGCCGGCAACGCGCTCGCCGGGGTCCAGACCAGCGTGCCCGGGTCGGTCTCGGCAACCGTGCCGGACACCGCGCCGGACGGCCCGGTCACTGCCACCGCGCCCGCATAGCCGGTGCCCGTGGGCTGGATGTCGCGTTCGAACTTCACGGTGACGGCGTTCGCCGCGGCGGCGGTCGAGACCACGAGCGGGTCGCGCCAGTACTGAATCGCCTTGTGGCTGTCGGGAGTAGCGGCGTTGCCCCAGTCGGTGGAGGTGTCGTCGACCAGCATCGTGTGCGTGATGCCGCCGTCGATGGTGACACTGCGGTTGTTGGTGCCGGTGATCGAGCCCCACTCCTCGACCGTGTCCCAGCTGCCGCGGGTGTATTTGTACTGCAGATCGGTGCCGTCCAGGATGGACACCGTGGCCTCGTAGACGCCGTTGCCCTTGTTGACCATCGGCTGCTTCACCGGGTCCCACGGCCCCAGCTGGGCGATGCTGCCGGGGACGTACAGCGTCGCGTCGGGCGGTGTGCCCGGCGGCGCCAGAACCCGGAAGGTCACCGCGACCGGGAGGATGGGCACGGTGAGTGCGGCGGGCAGGCTCACCGCGGTGCCATCGGGATTTCTGTACGCGACGTGGGCGGTCACATTCGCACTACGGGGTGACGGGCCCGTCGGGACCACGTCGTAACGTGCGGTGAAGGTGGCCCCCGGCGCGAGCGCCGCCGCCGTGGTCGCCCCGCGCGGCTTGACGACCCAGCCGTCGGGCGCGTCGACCGTGGCCGCCACGTTGGTGACCGTGCCCGGCCCGCTGTTGTGCGCGGTCGCCGCCAACGTGCTGGTGGAGCCCGACTGCAAGCCGTCCGGAGCCGTGAAGTTGACGTCAACTACCGGTTGCTGGCCGAGCGTCAGAGCCGTGCCGTCGTGCGCGACGGTCACGGCGCGGTTGGATGCGGTCGCCGGAACGGTCACGGCCAGGAGGTGCTTGGCCCCGTCGTACGTCCATTGCGCGGGCCGACCGCCCACCGTGACCACGTGGGGCTTCGAGACGTCGGCGAAGTCGACCGTGTAGCGCCTCGACGAAGGCTCACCGGGGTAGCTGCCCGCGGCCGGCCCGACCGTCATCGAGGAGAACCGGCCCTCGTTGTAGCGCACCGGAATCCGCGCGAACTGGCCGGTTCGGTATCCGAGGCCGTCACCGGCGTCCTCGTACACGGAGGTGGTGCCCGAAGCGTGCGGATAGGCAGTGAGGGTGAGCCGGGCATGGTCCTGGTTGGCGACGTTCTTCGAACCGTCGCGCTGGGCGAGAATGCCGCCCGCCCGCACGTAGACCGGCATGTGCGACGGCGTCGCCGAGACGGTCCGCGTGGCCGGCCCGCGGAAGGTCTCGCCGGTGAAGAAGTCGGTCCAGGTGCCGGGCGGGAACCAGACCGAGCCGGTGGTCGAGAGCCCGGGCGTGGTGACCGGTGCGACCAGCAGCGAGTCGCCCAGCGTGTACTCGGTGTCGTGCTGGTAGGCCTGATCCTGCTCGGGCCAGGTCAGATAGAGCGCCCGGCTCATCGGCAGCCCGGTGTCGTAGTTCTGCCGCGCGGCCGTGTAGAGGTAGGGCACCAGCGACTCGCGCAACCGCAGGAAGTCGGCCGCCGGGCCGCTCACCGCGTCGGAATACTCCCAGGGCAGCCGGTCGCCGTGGTCGGAGTGCAGGCGCAGGATCGGCTGGAACGCGCCCAGCTGGATCCACCGCAGGTAGAGGTCGTCGCTGTCGTGCTTGCCGGCGAAGCTGCCGATGTCGTGACTGACGTACGACTGCCCGATGCTCGCCTCGGACGGGGTCATCGACGCGGCGAAGGCGAGCGTGGCGAAGGTGGCCTCGGTGTCGCCGGTGAAGTGCACGGTGCTGCGGTGCTCGGCCCACGGGCCGGAGGCGCCGACCGTCGTGTAGGCGGGGAACGACGACCCGATCCGGGAGAGCGCGAAGCCGCGCAGGCCACGGTCTTCGCCGTCGCGCCGGTAGAGCTCGTTGACCCAGCTGTCCGGGGTGACGCCGGGGGTGCTCACAGTGCTGTCGTCGCAGCAGTAGTCGAGCCACCACTGGCGTACGCCCTGCTGCTCGAACGGCTGGTGCAACTGCTGGAACGCGGCGGCCTGGTCGGGGTCACCCCAGTCGAAGCGGTAGGGGTTGGGCGCGAAGCTGTTGGTCGACGGCTGCAGCTTGCCCTTGGCCGTGGCCTGCGCCTGCGCGAACTTGGGGTCGTCGCCGCTGATCGCCGCGTGCACGTTGAGGGTCAGGTTGATGCCTTTGGATTTCAGCGTCTTCAGGAAAGCCGCCGGATCGGGGAACAGCGCATTGTTCCAGTTCCAGCCCGCCCACTGGTTCGGTGACTTCCAGTCGGTGTCGGCGACCAGCGAGTCGAGCGGCACCCGGTGCTGCTCGAAGGCGGGCAGCAGCGAGGTCTCGTAGTCGTTCGTCGAGTAGGCGTTGTACTTGGAGAACCAGGTGCCGAACGCCCACTCGGGAGGCAGCACGCTCGGGCCGGTCAGCGTGCGCAGGTCGCTCAGGGCCCGGGTGTAGTCATGGCCGTACCCGAAGAGGTACCCGTCCTGATAGGCGCTCGTCCGCGCGGGCCTCGGCGCGACCCAGTTGTCGCCGGTCCGCACGGCGGTGGCGGTGTCGTCGAGCAGGTACCAGCCGTCCTTGTCGAGCAGCCCGGGGTGCAGGGTGAGCTGGTCGACCGGTCCGGCCTGGCCGGCGTAGTAGTCGAGGCCGCGGTACCACCCGCCGAGCGTGTTGCCGGGCTGCACGCCGAACGCCGGGTGGATCCGGGAGCGGCCCAGGTCGAGCGTCGTGTTGGTCGCGGTGACCGGCCCGCTGCCGAGCTTGTAGTGCAGCGTGACGGCGCTCGTGCGGACCTTCAGCTCGCCGCCGCCGGTCGTCGCCTGGAACCAGGTGCGGCCGGGATCGCGGTCGACCGCGTTGAAGGTCGGCCGATCCTCGAAATGGTCGTCGGCCGCGTACTCCAACCGCAGCAGCGTCGCGCTGAGCACCTGCACCCGCAGGTGCCCGGCCCGGACGGTCTGCCGGTCCACGCCGGCCGGTTTGGGCGCGGCCAGCGCTGTTCCCGGTATCGTGACCAGCCCCAACAGCACAGCAGCAAGCACGGCGAGCCTGCGGATCGACACGACGCCCCCTCGGTTCGCGTAACACACCCGACACTTAGCGCTGTTCAGCTTTGGGGCGGGCCGGGCGGCGTGTCAATAGGCACGCGTCGATAGTGGCCGCATGGCCGGTGTGGACACCCGTGAATGCGAGGCGTGGCCAAGGCCGGCCACGGCGAGGATGGGCGTGCCTAGGAGAAAGCGCCGGCGTAGGCGTTCAGCGCGGGCTGACCACCCAGATGGGCGTAGAGCACGGTGGAATCGGCCGGGATGTCACGGTTGCCGACGAGGTCGATCAGGCCGGCCATCGACTTGCCCTCGTAGACCGGGTCGATGATCATGCCCTCCAGCGAGCCGGTCAGGCGGATCGCGTCGATGGTGGACCGCACCGGGACGCCGTAGCGGTCGCCGGCCCAGCCCTCGAGCACCGTGATCTCGTCGTCGCGCAGCTCGCGGTCCAGCCCGATGAGCGAGGCGGTGTGCCGGGCGATGCGGTCCACCTGGGCGCGGGTCTTCTCCGGCGTGGCCGAGGCGTCGATGCCGATCACACGGCGCGGCCGCCCCTGACCGGCGAATCCGGCGATCATGCCGGCGTGGGTCGAGCCGGTCACCGTGCAGACCACGATGGTGTCGAAGAAGACCCCGAGCTCGGCCTCCTGCGCCTCGACCTCGCGGGCCCACTGCGCAAACCCCAGACCACCCAGGCGGTGCTCGGAGGCGCCGGCGGGGATTCCGTACGGCGTACCGCCCGCCGCCCGCACGTCCGCCATCGCCCGCTCCCACGAGTCGCGCAGGCCGATGTCGAAGCCGGACGGGTCGAGCCGTACGTCAGCGCCCATGATCCGTGAGAGCAGGATGTTGCCGACCTTGTCGTTGACCACGTCCGGCCAGTCGACCCACTTCTCCTGCACGAGCCGGGCCTTGAGGCCGAGCTTCGCCGCGACGGCCGCGACCTGGCGGGTGTGGTTGGACTGGTAGCCGCCGATCGACACCACCGTGTCGGCCCCGCTGGCCAGGATGTCCGGCACGATGTATTCGAGCTTGCGGGTCTTGTTGCCGCCGTACGCCAGCCCCGAGTTGCAGTCCTCCCGCTTGGCCCAGATCCGGGCCCCGCCGAGATGCGCGGTCAGCCGGTCGAGCCTGTGCACCGGGCTCGGCCCGAACAGCAGCGGATAGCGGTCGAAATCGTCGAGCGACATGGTGTCCTCACTCCAGTACTGGTCGCAGCGTGAGCCAGTTGGCCCGGACGACAGTGGCCGCGCCCTCGGCGTCGCCGGCCCGGGCCAGCTCCACGATCGAGCGGTGCTGGGCGACCGACGACCGCCCGGCGAGCGCGGCGAAACGGACCCGCTCCATGCGCCGCAGCAGCGGGGTCACGTCGTCGAGGATCGCGGCCACCATGCGGTTGCCGGCCAGGTCGACGAACACCCGGTGGAACGCGTCATCGGCGGCGATCGCGGCGTCGATGTCGCGGGCCGTCAGCGCGGTCCGGAAGCTTTCGTTCGCCGTGGACATGGCGGCCGCGTGCGCCTCGGTCAGCAGCGGCACCGCCTCGCGGGCCGCCAGCTCGTGCATGCTCGCCGCCACGGCCTGCGCCTCGGCGGCCGCGCGGGCGTCGAGCGGGGCGACGACCGTCCGGCGGCCGGGTTTGATCTGCACCAGACCGGTCTTCTCGAGATGGGTCAGCGCTTCGCGCACGGGGGTGCGGCTGACCCCGAGCCACGCGCACAGCTCGGTGTCGACCAGCTTCTCGCCGGGCGTGAGCGTGCCGTCGACGATCGCGGCGCGCAGGGCGCGGAAGGCGTGCTCCCGCAGCAGCGTGCGGTTCGGGGGAGCGCTGGGCGGGGGAACCGGCATGCCACATACAGTATGCAATATATCGCGGGACGCAAGGCCCTCGGGCCGACCGAAACCCTCAGGCCGGCCCGCACCGGGCCGATGCCCTGGGCCATGGCCGATGAACCGAAGCTCGATCCCGCCGGCCGCGAGACCGTGCTCGCGGCGACCCTGGCGCAGCACCTCGGCGCCTTCATCGGGGCGATAGCGCCGACCGGCCTGTTCACCGACCTGCCCGACGAGCTGGCCGTGACCGGGCACCGGCCGATCGAGGGGCCGCGCTCGGCGCTCGGCCTGGTGACCGGCGACGACCACCGGATCGTGATCGACGCCTGGCATCGCGCCCTCAAGGAGGGCGTCGCCAACTGCCTGGTGCACCCGATCGCCTCGCCGGAGCGGCAGGTGCGGCTGCACATCATCGACCTCACGCACCGGCTCGGCGTCTTCGTCGGGCTGCTCACCGGCATGCAGGAGCACGAGACCACGCTGATCGCGCACCAGGAGGTCCGCCCGCGCCTGGTCACCATGCACAAGGACCAGACGGCGGTGATCACCGGCGCCGGGCCCGAGGTCGGGCCGCTTCTCGGGTACGCGCCGGCCGAGCTCGTCGGCATCCGAAGCCTCGACCTGGTGCACCCGGACGACCAGGAGCGCGCGATCGCCGGCTGGATGGACATGCTCTCGACCCCGGCCGGCTCGGCGCGCCGCATCCGCCTGCGGCACCTGCACCGGGACGGGCACGCGGTCTGGTTCGAGATCACCAACCACAACCACCTGGCCGACCCGGCGAACCCCGGCGTGGTGGCCGAGATGCTCGACATCTCCGACGAGATGGCGGCCCAGGAGGCGGTGCGCGCGGCCGAGCAGCTGATGCGGCGGCTGACCGAGACGCTGCCGATGGGCGTGCTCCAGATCGGCGCCGACCGCCGGATCAGCTACCTCAACGACCGGGCCTCCCGGCAGATCGGCGCCCAGGTCGGGGACCTGCTTTCCGATGCCGTCCGGCCGGCCGCCGAGGAGGTCCTCGAAACCGGCCACGACGTCGACCTGGAGTTCGGCCACGACGTACGCCGGATCCGGGCCAACCTGCGGGCGCTCACCGACGACACGGGCGCGGTGACCGGCGCGATCATCTGCCTGGCCGACGTCACCGAGGACGTGCGCCTGCGCGAGGAGCTGCGGCACCGCGCCACCTACGACCCGCTGACCGGCTGCCACAACCGCGCCGCGACGCTCGCCGTACTCGAAGAGGCGGACAGCGACGTCGGCACGGCCGTCATCTTCTGCGACCTCAACGGCTTCAAGCTGGTCAACGACCGGTACGGGCACGCCGCCGGCGACCGCCTGCTCACCCACGTGGCGACCCGCCTGCGCCTGGCCGTGGGTGCGTCCGGCGTGGTCGGCCGCATCGGTGGCGACGAGTTCCTGGTGATCTGCCGCGACGTCGCCGGTCCCGGGCAGGCCCGGCAGATCGGCACCGACCTGCTCGCGGCGCTGTCCGGCAGCCACGTCGAGGTCGACGGCAACGTGCTGTTGCCGCAGGTCAGCGTCGGTGTCGCCTGGTCGCGCCCGGGCGACGCCAGCCCGGACGACCTGGTCGCCCGGGCCGACGCCGCGATGTACGAGGCCAAGAAGACCCGTACCGGCCCCCTCGCCCTGGTGCTGGCCCACTGACCGGCCGATCCGGCGGTCGAGGTGGGGCAGGAGCTGCTGGAACCGGGGAATCGGCTACTGTTCCAGACCGCGCTGAACGCGGTGCCCGAGCCGCCCGGGAGGAGATCTGATGACTGACGAGTTGTTGCAGGTCAGCACCCAGAAGGTCGACGGCGACGTCACGGTGCTGACCGTGACGGGCGAGCTCGACCGCGACAGCTTGCACATTCTCGGCGCGGCGGCCGACGACGCCCTGGCCACCGGTGCCACCCGCCTCGTCCTCGCCCTCGGCGCGCTGACGTTCTGCGACTCCAGCGGTCTGCGCCTCTTCGTCGAGCTGCACAAACGCACGGAACTGCACCTGGCCGACGTGCGGCCGCCCGTCGCGACGGTCATCCAGGTCGCCAATCTGCAGCGGATGCTCGCTCTGCACCCCACGGTCGAGGACGCCATCGGCTGACGACCGTCGTTGTCGTGGGGTGACCGCGGCCCTCGATGGACGCCCACCCTCCCGCTGTACGCCTTCCTCGGCTACGTCCTTGTCTTCATCGCCTTCCTCCTCGACCTTCGCGTCCTGGTCCGGGTCTTCTTCCGCGCCTGCCGCGACCAAGAGCCTAAGTGGACAGCAGGTGGGTCGCCCGGGCCGGGCCGTCGGTGAGGGCCTGGGCGCGCTCCTCGGCCGCCTGGTCGCTGCCGGTCAGCCGCCCGGCGTGCTGGCGGAGGTGCTCGTCCCAGCTCGGCACCAGATAGGCCTCGACGAACCGCCCCGGCTCCTCGATGTCGCGGAACAGGCCCCACTGGACGGCCCCGGTCCGCAGCCGGCCCCGCCGTACGGCGTCCATCGCCGCGACGAAGGCGTCCGCGCGCTCCGGGCGGACCGGATAGGAGACCGTGACCAGGACCGGGCCGTCGTGGCTCTCCGGCTCGATCTCGACGTGCGGTTCCGGCCAGTAGACGGCCGGGTCCCGGTTGAGCCCCGCGGTGTCCCACATCGGCCACCAGCGCAGCGTGACCACCCCGGCCGCCATCAGCGCGGCCGCCGCCAGGTGCGCGACGACCAGGCCGGACACGTCGGCGAGCGCGCCCCACAGCAGAGCACCGGCGGCCTGGCCTCCGGCGAAGACCATCTGGTAGACGGCGAGGCCACGGGCGCGCACCCAGTTCGGCAGGAACAGCTGCATCGCCGCGTTCACGTTGGACAGCACCAGCACCCAGGCCAGCCCGGCCGGCAGCAGCGCCACCACGATCACGGCCGCGGACCGCACCAGGCCGAGCACCGCCAGGACCACGGTGAACACCACCCCGGCGACCAGGAGCAGCCGGTTCACCGGCCAACGCGCGCGCAGCCGGGGAAGCAGCACGGCGCCGACGATCGCCCCGACGCCGAGCGCACCCAGCAGAACGCCGTACCCGCCCGGGCCCATGCCGAGGCGACGGCTGGCGACCAGCGGGAGCAGGGCCCAGAGCGCGCTGCCCGGCACCAGGAAGATCCCCGCGCGCAACAGGATGCGGCGGACCACCGGGGAGTGCCGGACGTAGCGGCTACCGGCCCGCATCGCCGCGGTGAAACGCTCCGGCGCGCCGGTGCGGCCCCCGTCCGGCGGGCGCCAGCGCCAGACGGCCAGCGCGAAGTAGGCGAAGGAGACGGTGTTGAGGGCGAACACCACACCGGCGCCGGTCCGGGCGATCAGGATGCCGGCCACCGCCGGGCCGACTGCCCGGGCCAGGTTCATGCTGACCGCCCCGAGCGCGGACGCGGAGGCCAGCTGCGGGCGGGGCACCAGCTCCGGGATGATCGCCTGCCAGGCCGGTGCGGTCAGCGCCTGCCCGGCGCCGAGCGCGAAGGTCAGGGTCAGCAGCAGCGCCGGCGGCATCCGGCCGGCCAGCGTCAGTACGGTCAGCAGCGCACCCACCCCGACCAGGCAGCTCTGCACGGCGATCAGCAGTCGCCGCCGGTCGAGGGTGTCCGCCAGCGCGCCCGACGGCAAGGCGAGCAGTACGATCGGCAGCGTGCTGGCGGTCTGCACGACCGCGACCAGGGTGTCGTTGCCGGAGTTCTCGACCAGCAGCCACTGCGCCCCGACGGTCTGCATCCAGGTGCCGATGTTGCTGGCCAGCAGGGCCAGCCAGAGACTGCGGAAGGCAGCGACCCGCAACGGCGCCCACGCCGACGGCGCGACGCCGGGCGCGGTGGTGGGCGCGGCACTCACCACACCTTCCTACCCGGCCTGACGCGGAACAAGCGCCGTCGGCGCGATTTCGACCGGCGGGTTTAGACCTCGCGAAAAGTGGTACGCCGCACCGGCTCACGCAAAGATCCCACCGCGGGAAAGAGGTAACGCCGTGCGGCCCCAGGATCCCGACCGGACGGCCGAGCTGCCGATCGTCACCGACGGCCACTCCGACCGGACGGCCGAGCTGCCGATCGTCACCGGCGGGCGCCCCGACCGGACGGCCGCGCTGCCGATCGTCACCGGCGGCCACCCCGACCGCGCGGCCGAGCCCGGCGGGTCGTTGGCCTATCGGCCGGCGCTCGACGGCATCCGGGCGCTGGCCGTTCTCGCCGTCGTGCTGTTCCACGCCGGGGTGCCGGGGATCGGCGGCGGCTTTCTCGGGGTGGACGCGTTCTTCGTGCTCTCCGGGTTCCTGATCACGTCGCTGCTGCTGAGCGAGCACCGGTCGCGCGGCCGGATCGACCTGCGGCGGTTCTGGTTGCGGCGGGCGCGGCGGCTCCTGCCCGCGCTGCTGGCGGTGCTGCTGGCCACGGTCGTCGCGGCGCACTTCCTCTGGAGAGGCGACGGCGATGCGCTCGGCCTGCTGCGGACCGACGCGTACGCCGCGCTGGGCTACGTCGCCAACTGGCGGATGATCTTCCGCGGGACCGGGTACGTCGCCGCCACCGCGGCCCCGTCGCCGCTGCAGCACACCTGGTCGCTCGGCATCGAGGAGCAGTTCTACCTGGTGTGGCCGCTGCTCGTGGCGGCGCTGCTGGCGGTGCGCCGCGGGCGTACGGTCCTGATCGTGCTGTGCGGCGCCGGCGCCGCCGTCTCTCAGCTGTT
The DNA here is from genome assembly GCA_036402935.1 of Actinoplanes sp. GTDB lineage: Bacteria > Actinomycetota > Actinomycetes > Mycobacteriales > Micromonosporaceae > Actinoplanes. Next base: position 23,912 of record DASWRZ010000032.1, on the reverse strand, counting down.
GTGCGCGCACTTCTTTCGCCCCGAGGACATCTCGCGGTCCTACTACGGCACCGACACCCGGGCCCAGGCGTTGCTGATCGGCGCCGCCCTGGCCGCAGCGATGCTCTCCGCCGGGAAAATCGGACGGTGGGTCTCCCTCGCCGGGATCGCCGGCCTGGCCGCGCTGGTCTGGCTCTGGCACGCCGCCTCCGACCAGGCGCCGGTCCTCTACCACGGCGGGTTGACCGCGGCGGCGCTGGCCACCGCGCTGCTCATTCTCGCGGTGATCGGCCGGCCGGACTCGCTGCTCGCCCGATCTCTCGGCTTTCGCCCGCTGGTCTGGCTCGGCCGCATCTCCTACGGCGTCTACCTCTGGCACTGGCCACTGTTCACGTTCATGACCGCCGATGACACCGGCCTGTCCCGCTGGCCGCTGCTCACCGTGCGCCTCGCCGGAACCCTCGCCCTCGCGATCCTCAGCTATCACCTGATCGAGCAGCCGATCCGGCACGGCGCGCTCGGCCGGCGGCTCCCGCGCCGCGTCCCGATCACGGTCACCGCGGCCGCCTTCACGGTCATGGTCTTCGCGATCGCGACGGCCACGGCCGTCGCCCCGCCGCCTGCCGCCACCGCGGCCGCGCCCGTCGTCATCGAGCCGGCCGCGCCGAGACACTCGGCCCAGCCCGTACGGGATCCGGCGCCGATGGATCGGCCCGGGCGGCCGAAGAATGCCGGGCCTGACCCCCGCGTGACGTTCTTCGGGGATTCGGTGTCGTGGGTGATCGGCGACTACCTGCCCGCGCACCCCGGCATGTGGACCAGCGACCGGGCGATCCAGGGCTGCGGCATCGCGACGCTGCCCGACATCCTGCAGATGGGCACCCCGCACACCAATTATCCCGGCTGCCCGTCCTGGCCGAAGCGCTGGCAGAAGGGCGTGAACGCCGACAACCCCGACGTCGCGGTGATCGAGCTCAACCGCTGGGAGCTGATGGACCGCATGTATCACGGCCGCTACCAGCACGTCGGCGAGCCGGACTACGACCAGTACCTGTCGAGCCAGCTCGCCAAGGCGATCGGCATAGCCGGCTCCCGTGGTGCGGCGGTCGTGCTGCTGACCGCGGCCTACACGCATCGGGCGGAGAAGCCGGACGGCGGCCTCTACCCCGAGGACCAGCCGCAGCGGGTGGACGCCTGGAACTCCCTGCTGCGCACCGAAGCGGCCCGGACGGATGCCACCGTGCTCGACCTCAACCAGGTCGTCTGCCCGCACGGCAAGTTCACCTGGAGCGTCGACGGCTTCCGCATCCGCAGCGACGGCCTGCACTACACACCGTCCGGGGTGCAGAAACTCATCGCCCCCTGGCTTCTGCCTAAGCTGGCCGCGATCGCCGAGGGCACCTATCGAGGCTGACCGTCAGCTCGGCCACGGCGGCCAGCACGCCGCGCACGTCGTTCGTCCGCTCGAAGGCCGCGCGCTGCTGGGCCGCGCCGTCCCCGCGCCGGCGCAGGCGAGCCAGCCCGTGCAGGACGAGATCGAGGTCGCCGGCCTCCAGCAGGGCCGGGCTGACCTCGGCGAAGAACTCGTAGACCAGCTCCCAGGCCGGCCGGGTGCGGCCCAGCCTCAGGTCGAGCAGGGTGTGGGTGAGCCCGTCGCGGGCGGCCCGCCAGTGGGCCGCGGCCACCACGCAGTCGCGCGGACGCGGTGCCCGCCGCCCGGCGTTCGCGTCGGCGATCGCGGTCGCCACCGCGGCGCGGATCAGGGCGGTGGTCAGGACACCGTCGTCCACGTCGGTGCAGACGTCGTTGACCCGGATCTCGATCGCCGGGTGGTGGTGCGCGAGCCGGGAATACCAATAGACCATCTTCGCGTCGAAGACCGCACCCGAGGCGACCAGCTCCGCCACCGCCCGGTCGTAGTCGTCGGCGGAGCCGAACCACGGCGCCGGGCCCATGCTCGGCCAGCGCAGCAGCTGCACGCTGCGCCAGCTGGCATATCCGGTGTCGGCGCCCTGGAAGACCGGCGAGTTTCCGGTCAGCGCGCGGATCACCGGCAGCCAGATCTGCAGGCGGTTGCCGACCTGCACGCCGGTCTCCCGGTCGGGGACGCCGACGTAGACGCGCATGCCGCAGACCGCGGGATCGAGCGCGACCGGGCCGTAGCGTTTGACGATCGCCCGGTGCCGGCCGTCGTCGGCCACGCGCGGATCGTCCTCGCCGACCGGCGTGGCACCGATCGCGATCAGCCGCACGCCGGCGTCCTCGGCGGACTTGGCGGCGGCGTGCCGCAGGCGCACCAGCTCGCTCCGCAGGCCGGCCAGGTCGGTGCGGACGGCGGCGACCGTCGTGACGGTGCTGCGGCGCAGCTCGGGACGGCTCTGCGCGCGTACGTCGTCCGGCAGGCCGGCCATCACCCGGTCGGCGACCGCCCGGTTGCGCCCGGTGACCGGGTCGATCAGCAGGAATTCCTCCTTGACCCCGACCGTGAGGGCGGCCCTCATTCTTCGTTTCCGCGAGTCGGGGGCCGCCCGTCCGCCGGTCGGTTGCCAAAACCGGCCAGGGTCGCCGGCCGGACGCCGACGGCGGGAAAGCCGATCTCGCCGAGCCGGGCGGCCGGCCAGCTCGCCGACAGCCGAACCCACGCGGCCAGCTCTTCGACCGGATCCGCCCGATGATCGCTCGAACACCTGTCCATCGGCTCCCCCGTTCTCGACCGGTGCGGGATCCGGCTACCCCGGTTGTCCGGCACTAACCGCATATCGGCCGGGCGGGCTGCGCCGGGCCGCCGCCGGCCGGGCGCGCACCCCATGCCGACAACGATTCTCCTTCTTGCTGCCGGACCGGTCAGCTGATGCGCCAGGCGTCCCGCAGCTTGACCCGGGCGCCGCTGCGCAGGACGGCGTTGCGGTAGATGCGGGCCGCCAGCCACAGCAGCAACGGAATGATCACGACCATCCCGGCCACTGACACGGCCGCCTGCCACGCGGGCACCACGCCCAGGGCGAGCCGCACCGGCATCAGGGTCGGCGCGAACACCGGTATCAGCGACAGCACCGCCACCAGCCCCGAACCCGGGTCGGAGGGCAGGATCGAGATGCCGATGACATAGCCGACGATCAGCAGCATCATCACCGGCGTGACCGCCGACGCGACCTCCTCCTGCCGGGAGACCAGCGACGCGACCGCCGCGAAGGCGAACGCATAGGCGGTGTAGCCGAGCAGGAACCAGACGACCAGCCAGACGATGGTGCCGACCGCGGCGCTCAGGTGCAGATGCAGCGTGCCGGTCGCGGTGCCGGCGACCACCCCGGAGGCCGCGATGATGGCGACCTGTATCAGCCCGACCGTGCCGAGGCCGATCACCTTGCCGATCATCAGCTGCCAGGGCCGCACGGTGGCGAGCAGGATCTCGACCACCCGGCTCGTCTTCTCCTCGACCACGCCCTGAGCGACCGCCTGCCCGTTCAGCAGCAGTGCCATGTAGATCAGGACGCTGGTCAGGATGCCGATCAGCAGCTGCTGACCGTTGGCCTTCTTGGGCGGTTCGAGCGCCGAGACCGCCACGCCGGCGGTCCCGACCGCGGCCGCGACCTTGGCCGGGTCGCCGCCGAGCGAGGTGACCTGCTGGTCGAGGGTGGCGCGCTGGGCCACCAGCTGGAGCACCGACTGCAGGCCGTCGTCGAGATTGCTCTTGACCACCACCTGTACGGGTGCGCTGCTGCCGGTCAGCAGCGCGTCGAGCTTGCCGTCGCGCACCTGCTGGCGGCCGGCGGTCTCGTCGACCGCGTGGATGCGGATGTTGACCTGGATCGACTGGGCGGTCGTGGTGACCACGGTGCTCAACGGCGCCGCGCCGGGGGTGACGCCGACGTCCTGATAGTCCGGTCCGTTGCCGGCGATCTTCGAGATCAGCGCGATGGCGACCAGGATGACGACGCTGACGATGGTCGCGATGCGGAAGACCTTGGACCGCAGCCGCGTGACGATCTCGCGGCCGGCGATCAAGCGGATCGCGCTCATGCGTTTTCACCTTCCACAGCGCCCACCAGATGGCGGAACAGATCAGTCAGCGACGGCCGGACGTGGGCGAACTCGTGCACCGGCCCGGTCGCGAGTGCGGCCTGCAGCACGACCTGATCGTCGGCCCCGTCGGCGAGGGCCAGCCGGGTCGCATCCCCGGAAACATCGAGAACGGTCACTGCGGGCAGGGAGTCGGCCCAGCCCGGTGGGGCCTGCGGCGCGCGTACGACCACCTCGTCCCGCCCGTCGGCCCGCAACTCGTCGACCGTGCCGGCCGCGACCATCCGGCCCTGCCGGACGATGCCGACGCGGTCGCAGAGCCGTTCGACCAGGTCGAGCTGGTGGCTCGAGAACATCACCGGCACCCCGGCGTCGGCCCGTTCCCGCAGCACCACGCTCATCACGTCGACCGCGACCGGGTCGAGCCCGGAGAACGGCTCGTCGAGCACCAGGATGTCGGGGTCGTGCACCAGCGCGGCCCCGAGCTGGACCCGCTGCTGGTTGCCGAGCGACAGCTTGATCACGTCGTCGTTGCGGCGACCCCCGATGCCCAGCCGCTCGGTCCACGCGTACGACGCCTGCTGCGCCTCGGACGCGGTCAGGCCGTGCAGGCGCGCCAGGTAGGCCAGTTGCTCGCCGGCCCGCATGCGGGGGTAGAGCCCACGTTCCTCCGGCATGTAGCCGATGCGGCGGCGGGTGTCGAGGGTGAGCGCGTGGCCGTCCCACCGCACCGAGCCCGCGTCGGCCTCGAGCACGCCGAGAACGATCCGCATCGCGGTGGTCTTGCCGGCGCCGTTGCTGCCGACGAGGCCGAAGATCTCTCCGGCCCGCACGTCGAAGGTGATGTCGTCGAGGGCGATGGTCTCGCCGTACCGCTTGCTGAGCTGATCTATCTCCAACAGGCGTGTCGTCATGTGGCGTCCTACCCCGTGGTCGTATTCGTTCGGGCGTAAATGTGATATCACTATGATAGATCTGAGGCAACCTGAGGAGAGTGGCGGGGATGGATACCGAGACCGCGTACAGCGAGCGCCGCACCGATGGAGCGCCGGGCATTCCGATCCTGCTCGGAGGCATCGTCGCGATCATCGTCGGCATAGTGCTCCTCATCATGGCGAACGCTGTCACTGTCTGGATCGGGACAGCGCTGCTGATCGGGGCCGTCCTGGGGTTGCGCGGGCTGGTCCAGGTCGCGCCCGGCCAGGCGCGGGTCGTCCAGCTGCTCGGCCGCTACACCGGCACCATCCGGCAGACCGGGCTGCGGTGGGTCAACCCGTTCACCACCCGGCGCCGGGTCTCGACCCGGATCCGCAACCACCAGACCGAGGTCACCAAGGTCAACGACTCCGACGGCAACCCGATCGAGATCGCCGCGGTCGTGGTCTGGCAGGTCAGCGACACCGCCAAGGCGGTCTTCGAGGTCGACTCGTTCGAACATTTCGTGACGATCCAGGCCGAGACCGCGGTGCGGCACATCGCCAACTCCTATCCGTACGACGCCCACGAGGACACCCAGGTCTCGCTGCGCGACAGCACCGAAGAGATCACCCGGAAGCTGGCGGTGGAGATCGGCGAGCGGGTCGCGCCGGCCGGCGTCACGATCGTCGAGGCGCGCCTGTCGCATCTCGCCTACGCGCCCGAGATCGCCCAGGCGATGTTGCGGCGCCAGCAGGCCGGCGCCGTGGTGGCCGCCCGCAAGCGCATCGTCGAGGGCGCGGTCGGCATGGTCGACCTGGCGCTGACCCGGTTGTCCGAGGAGTCCATCGTGGACCTCGACGAGGAGCGCAAGGCGGCCATGGTCTCCAACCTGCTCGTCGTGCTCTGCGCCGATCGCGACGCACAGCCCGTGGTCAACACGGGCACCCTCTACCACTGACCGGGACCATGGCAGAACGTAAAAGCATTTTGCTGCGCCTCGACCCGGCCGTGCACGACGCGCTGGCCCGGTGGGCGGCCGACGAGCTGCGGAGCACCAACGCGCAGATCGAGTATCTGCTGCGCAAGGCTCTGCAGGCCGGCAACCGGCTGCCCTCCGAGGCCAAGAAGACGCGTCGCCCCGGCCGCCCCCGCACCGACGAGCCCGAAGAAACCTGAGCGGCCTTGAGTCGGTCTCATCCGCCGCCGATTAACCAGATTAATCCTCAGCTGGCGCACTACCAGCCCACCGACATGCAGCACGTGCTGATGCTTCTCGACTACCGCCGGGTCGTGGAGTCCGAGACGGCGCTCAAGGCCGCCACGACCGCGACGCCGATCGAGCTCCGGGCGATCCGCGAGACGGCCGACGAGTCGGCCCGGGCCGGCGCCCGTGGCGATGTCCACGCGTTCGCCCGGGCCGACGAGCAGTTCCACAACGCGGTCGCGATCGCCCGCGCACAACCTCTTCCTCCAGTACGCCATGCCCCGCGCGAATCGCGATGCCCTCCGCCCCAAAGCAAAAGGAAGCTGCATGAAGATCACGCATGTCGAGTCGTTCCGGGTTCCCGTGCCCGCCGCCGATCCGCCGTTCCGATGGCGCGACGGCCTGGCCGGCAGCGCCCCGGCGGGCGCGGGCGGCGTGCTCCGCATCGGCACCGACCAGGGCGTCGAGGGCGTCGCGTTGTTCTCCCGCCCCGGCGCCGCCGTCCTGCTCGACGACCTGGTCGAGCGGGTGTTCCGGCTCGAGCTGATCGGCGCCGATCCGCTCCAGCGCGAGTGGCTCTGGCACCGGGTATGGGAGCACGACCGTATCCACGAGCTGCCCCTGCCCGCTCTCGGCCTCATCGACGTGGCGCTCTGGGACCTGGCCGGGCGACTTCAGCAACTGCACACGGCCGACGTCGAACTCCCGGTCCGCGCACAACCAGGTGAACGACGTGCCGTACAGCGGGATCAGCTCGAACTGGGGCTGGGGCCGCACGCCGTCGGTCTCCTCCGGCAACAAGATCCTGGACAACCTGGTGTACGACCACATGCAGCAGCACGCCGACGGCGGCGGCATCTACGTGCTCGGGCAGAAGGGCACGTCGCTCACCACCGGCCTGACGATCAGCGGCAACGTGGTGCGCAACGGCAACAGCGCGGGCGGCGGGCACGCCATCTACACCGACGGCCGGTTCAGCTCGACGAGCCCGTTTCCGCCCGCTATCTGCGCGTGATCGCCGACCGGCCGAACGACGGCGGTCAGACGGGAGGCCAGATGGCGGTGGCCGAACTCGGCGCGTACTGATTCTGTTATCGCCCGAAGCCGGACCGCGCCCACCCGGCGCGGCCCGGCTGGACCTGAAGCCCGCTTGAGGTTGCAGGATGGGGCGTATGACGATGACGAACGAGATGCGGCAGGCGCTGGAGCAACAGCGGACGGTGGAGATCACCACGACCGGGCGCCGCAGCGGGCAGCCTCGGCGAATCGAGACGTGGCGGTACCGGGCGGCCGGCCGCTATTGGCTGACCGGCAGCCCGGGCGCCCGCGACTGGTACGCCAACGTGCTGGCGCATCCCGAGTTCACGCTGCATCTGAAGGGTCTGGATGTCCGGGCGCGGGCGCGGGTGGTGACCGATCCGGACGAGCGGGCTCGCGTTCTCGGCGAGATAGTGCCGGCCCTGGACTGGGCCGGCAGCCTGGAAAACTGGATGGCGGGCAGCCCACTGGTCGAGATCGAGCTCGACTGAACTCGTTACCGATAACGGTGACCGTCGTGCTCCGGGTCGGGGTGGACGCGATTGCGGCGAGCTATCGACAGCCCGAACAGCGCTACAGCCACATAAACCACGATCTGGACGAGAAACCCACCCGGCAGGTGACGCAGGGCTCCCGGATCATGGCCGATCAGCAGCCGGATCGCGCCCTGCGCCCCGATCGCCAGCACCATCAGGCCCAAAATCAGCAACGCGATCTGCCGCATGCCCATCGCCCCCTCGATGCCGCCGAGCGTAGGCCGCGCGGACGGGCCGCGCGGCCTACTTGCCGGAATCAGCGCTCGCCGCGGGCCCGGGCGTACTTAGCGCGGAACTTCTCGACCCGGCCGGCGGTGTCGAGCAGGCGGGTGCGGCCGGTCCAGAACGGGTGGCTGCCGGCGGAGATCTGCACGTCGACGACCGGGTAGGTCTGCCCGTCCTCCCATTCGACCGTCTTGTCGCTGGTGGCGGTCGACCGCGTCAGGAACTGGTAGTCAGCGCTCCGGTCACGGAACACAACGTAGCCGTACGCCGGGTGAATGTTCTTCTTCACGGTGACCCCTTAATGGGAACGAGTTTCATCCCGGATAACCGTGCCGGCGGTCGCCGCATTCCCCGTTTCAGCCCAGCAACGAGGGCCGCTGCCACGCCTGCCCGCGTACGTGGTGGTCGAGGAACGCGAGCACCGTTTCGTACCAGATCTTGTGGTTCCCCGGCTTGAGGATCCAGTGATTCTCGTCCGGGAAGTAGAGGAACTTGTGCGGGCTCGACCCGTCCTCGGCCTTCGACCGCGACAGGAGGTCCCACCACAGCCGCAGCGCCTCGCCGATCGGCACCCGGTAGTCCTTGTCGCCGTGGATGACCAGCATCGGCGTGGTGATCGCGTCGGCCGAGCGCTGCGGCGAGTTGTCGGCCAGCCGCTGAACCGTCAGCTCCCGCGACCAGTAGTCCGGCGCGTCGGTCGTGACCAGGAACTGGTCCAGCGCCCACAGCGACGCATGCGTCACGATTGCCTGGAACCGGTCGGTGTGTCCGGCGATCCAGTTCGACATGTAGCCGCCGAACGAGCCGCCCATCGCCGCCGTGCGCTCGGCGTCGATGTCGGGGCGGCTCACCGCCGCGTCGGTGATCGCCATCAGGTCGGTGTAGGGCGCGCCGCCCCAGTCTCCCCAGCCGCGCCGGACGAACTCACGGCCGTAGCCGGTCGACAGCGCCGGGTCGGGCAACAGGACGGCGTAGCCGTGCGCGACCGCGATCCACGGGTTCCACCGCCACGACCAGGACTGCCACGACATCAACGGCCCACCGTGGATCCACAGCAGAAGCGGCGAAGGTCCCTCGGAAGGCATCGCCAGCCAGGCGCGGATCACGGTCCCGTCGGCGGCTTGCGCTTCGATTTCCGCCAGCTTTCCGGGTACGGGCGGGGAACTCACCGGTCCACGAAGCTGATCGGCTTCCCGGCTCCCGTCGGCCGCGACCCGGACCGGCGCCGGCGGGCTGTCGACGGCCCCGCGCAGCGCGTAGACCCAGCGCCCGTCCGGCGAGACCGACACGTCGGTGTACGCCCCGTCGTCGTCGGTCAGCCGCCGCACCGAACCGGTCGCGACGTCGACCCGCCAGAGCGGTGTCCGCCCGCGCTCGTTGGCCGGCATGATCAGCGCCGCCCCGTCCGGCGTCCACCGGCCGGTCCCGTCCGGCCAGCGGTCCCATTCCGCGGCCAGCTCCCGGATCGGGCCGCCCCCGATCGGTACCAGCGCCAGCCGGTTGTCACCGGGATCGTCGGCCGTGGACCGCCGGTAGGCGACGCACGCGACCCGGGTGCCGTCGGGCGAGATCCGCGGCGACCCGTACTCGTGGTCCGGGTCGTCGGCCAGCGTGCGGCGCGCCCCGCTCGCCACGTCGATCGCGACGAGGGTTTTCCGCGCCGAGCCGGCCCGCTCGGGAACCAGCCAGGCCGCGACCACCGTCCGCCCGTCCGGCGACACGTCCCACTCCGGCTCGACGCCCAGCGCGCCACCCGCCGGCCCGGTGATGTCCCGCAGCTCCAGCTCTTCGTCGCCGCCCAGCCGGCCGCTCAACAGCCGTGGCCGGGCCGGCCCGAGGTCGTGATCCCAGTACCGCACCGGGAACCCCTCGTGCAGCATCGCCGAGACCCCGGCGTCCTTGCGCTTGGTGCGCAGCTCCTGGTCAGCCTCCCGATCGTCGGCCGACGGCAGCATCCCCGACGCGGCCACCAGGGTGCCGTCCCGGCCGACGACCACCCCGTCGATCCCGCCCGCCGGCGCGGCGATCACCCGCGCGTCGCCCCCGCCGGCCGGCTGAAGCCACAGCGCGCCCGGCGAGTCGTCGTCCTCGTCGGCGTCCGGCCGCGGCCGCGACGAGGTGAAGAGCAGGTCGCCGGCCGGCGTGAACGCGGCCGCCGCCTCACCGTTGCTGCTGCGGGTGAGCCGGCGGGCCGGCCGTTCCCCCTCCGGGTCGACCTCCCACAGCGCCGTCCGATACCGCGTGTTCTTCGGATCGGGAGTCGTCACCCCGACGACGAGCCGCCGCCCGTCCGGTGACATCCACAACCCGCCCACCCGGGGCAGCCGCACGTACGCGTCGAGATCGAAGAAGGCGCTCACCGAGCCTTTCTATCACCGTCCCGGCGTCGCGGCCGCTCCCGCGAGGCCGAGGCCTTCGCACCGGGCGGGCACGCGCTCGCCGGGCGGCACGCGCTCGCCGGGCGGCACGCGCTCACCCGGGCGGGCACGCGGGCGAGGCGGTCACGGCACGGTCGGCCGGCGGCTCACGACCGTACTGGAAATCGCCTGGCGGAGCCGCTCGCGATGGCCGAGGATGACGGCCGTGCGGGTTCTCACCGATCTGCGGGACGCCTGGTGCGCCGCGCTGGGCGACCGGCTGGCCGGGCTCTATCTCCACGGTTCGCTGGTCGCGGGCGACTTCGCGCCGGAGCGCAGCGACCTCGACGTGCTCGCGGTGCTGGCCGCCGACCCCGACGAGGAGCTGCTGGAAGTGCTCGCCGCGCTGCATGCCGGCCTCGATCGGCGGCACCCGTCGTGGGCCGGCCGCGTCGAGGTCGAGTACGTGTCGGTCGGCGCCCTGCACGGCCCCGACGGGCACCTGATCGCCCGGATCAGCCCGGGCGAGGCGCTGCACCTGCTGCCCGCGACGACGCACCGCCTGGTGACGTGGGGGAGTGTCCACGACAGCGGCCGCGCGCTGTCCGGACCGCCCGCCGGCGAGCTCCTCCCGGCCGTCGACCCCGGCGTGGTGAACGCGGCGCTGCTCGACCACGTGCGCGACTGGCCCACCTGGGTCGAGCAGATGACGGCGCCGGGCGCCCAGTCCTATGCCGTGCTGACGATGTGCCGGGCCGTGCAGCGCCTGCGGTACGGCCGCCAGCTGTCCAAGCGCCAGGCCGCCGACCGTACCGTCGAGACCGACCCGCAGTGGGCCGGTCTCGTCGAATGGGCGCGCGACTGGTGGTACGGCCACGGAAAAGACACCGACCCCGGCCGGTTCGCCGAGGTCCGCGCCTTCGTGGCCGAGTCGAGCGCCGCCATTCTCGCTACCGCGCGATGAGGACCGGGCAGTCGGCTCCGTGCAGGAGGTGGGTGCCCACCGCGCCGAGCATCACGCCCTCGTAGCCGTGGCGGCGGGGGCCCACGACGGCCAGGCGGGCCTGGCGGCACGTCTCGACCAGCGCCTTGCCCGGCTTGCCCGGCTTGCCGGGGACGTACTCGCGTTGAGCCGGGACCGAACGGTAGCGCTCGCGCCACGGGTCGAGCCGGCTGTCCTCGGCGGTGCCGCCCCGGCCGGCGGTGACCGCGAGGACCTCGGCGCCGTGCAGGGCGGCCTCCTCGAACGCGCGGCCGAGCACCGAGTCGGTGGCCATGTCGTCGTCGACGCAGACCACGACCGGTCCGGTACCCCGGTCGGCCTGGCCGCGCACCACCACGACCGAGCAGCGGGCCCGGGTGGCCACCTGGCCGCCGACCGCGCCCGCGAGCACGCCGCCGCGCCGCTCGCCGACCACCAGCAGGGCGGCGCCTTCGGCCGCTTTCAGCAGCACCGGTGCGGCGTAGCCCGGTAATGCCACACCGGTGACGCCCACTTCGGGCGCGGCTGCCCGGGCGTGCAGAACCGCATCGTGGACGATGCCGGCCGTCTCCGCCTGGCCGGCGTGCCCGCGATGGTAGGCGACCAGCACCCGTAGTTCGGCGCCGCGCAACCGGGCCTCCGCTGCGGCCCAGCGCACTGCGACCACCGATGCGGGCGACCCGCTCGCACCGACGACGATCCGTGTCTTTTCCATGCGCACCTCCTCGAGGAGCACACCTTCAACCCAAGAGTCGTCCGCGGGTCGGCGAATCGCAAGGGAACTTGGACCGGGCCCGGCAGCGCGGCGGCGACCGGCACCTACTTGAGGACGATCGGCTCCTCGATGAGGTGCGCCTTGAGGCGGCCGACCGGGTTGAGCCACGGGTGGTGCGCCTCGCCGTGCGAGGCCGTCTGCCAGCGGCGGGCCGAGCGGCGTACGCCCAGCGCATAGATCGTCAGCGTGCCGTCGGCGGCGAAGTGCAGGCGCAGGAAGGACTTCGAGTCGATGATGCCCTGGGCCGAGAAAAGCTCGTTCAGATTGACGCCGAAACGGGCCGCCAGCAGCAGATAGACCGCGACCAGCTCGGTCGCGGCGAAACCGGAGACTATGCCGTAGACGACCAGGGTGGCGACCAGTGACCACGGCCACCGCCACGCGTGCAGCGGCAGTTCCCACCAGGCCCAGGTGCCGAGCGCGGCCAGCGCCAGGTGCGCGACCCCGTGCAGCAGGCCGATGACGCGGCGCGTCGTGCGGCCGAGCACCGACTCGCTCAGGTGCGCGAAGCCGTACGTGCCGGCCATCACCGCGGCGGCCAGGATGAACAGCGGGACCAGGGCGAACTTCTGCAACGGGCTGCCGAAGCCGCTGTGGATCACCCCGCTGGCGGCCAGCAGCAGCGCGGTGTGCACGGCACCGACCATGCCGATGAAGCTGGGATTGTGCTTGGGCAGCCGGGCGAAGATGCTCGCCGCGTACGCCTGGGAAAGCCGTTTGCCCGGGAAGCGGGACCGAAGGTCGTAGCCCCGCCGTGTCGATGCCGACGGCAGCGCCGGCGGCGGAACCTCGATCTCCTCCGGCAACTGATGGGTGGGGTAGAGGTAGGCGCCTCCGCCGCCGCAGGTGATCAGCTCGCGGTCGGCGCGGCTGTAGCGGGCGTAGTGGTGCCAGTCGCCCGAGACCATCAGCGGGATGCGGGCGCCGGTCGGGTCGAGGACCGTGCGGATGAAGTAGTCGAGCGAGGCGTAGACGGTCGGCTTGTCGGCCGCCTGCACCCAGGTCGGGCTCGCCGAAGCGATGATCACCTTGGTCTCGGGGGTGAACGTGGCGGCCACGCGGGTGAAGTACGCGATCTGCGGGTCGTCGATGTAGGAGGAGGCCTCGTCGTCGACCGCCAGCAGCCACCAGTTGCCGGGCAGCTCGACGGCGAAGTAGGACCGGCCCTGCGGCAGCTTCCACCCGCCGATCCCGGAGCGGCGCGAGCCGGTGAAGATGCGCAGGAACGCGGTCAGGCCGTCGTACCAGTCGTGGTTGCCCGGCAGGGCGTACATCGTGGGTCCGGCACCGTCGCCGCCCGGCGGCGGCACCGGCATGGCCGCCCGGTAGGGCCCGATCAGCCGGTCCTGATAGCGCTCCGGGCTCGGCGTCGGATAGACCTCGTCGCCGCCCAGTACGAGCGCCTGCCCCCGAGGCAATTCATGATCGCCGACGCTCAGCGTCTCCTGGGCCGCCAGGTACGCCACGGAATACGTCGCGTCGAAGCCGTCGCCGAGGTCGGCCACGAAGTCGAGCCAGGTGTCGCCGTCCGGGCCGACCTCGCGGTGCACCTGGTCGGGGAACGACGCCTGCAGCTCCCGCTTGTCGAGGTAGCTGCCCTGGATGCCGGCCAGCGCGACCCGCAGACCGGTGCCGGCCAGCTGCACCGGCGAGAGCCAGGCGACCGGCTTGGCGGGCGTGAAGCCGAGCTCGGCCGGGGTGAACGTGCGCGGCCGATGCGGCGGGGGTGGCGGGGCCTGTTCGTCGGCCATGGGCTGGTTTCCTCTCCACGCTGTCGGTGGAAAGGAAACCAGATGGACGCATCACAGGATTCGATAGGTCCCGAACAAGGTCTCCTTGCGCGGCCCGAACGGCGCCACGTCCGGGTCGTGGCGGGCGGGGCCGCGGACCTCTTGAGCAGGTTGACCAGTTCGTTGGCCGCGCTGGGCGGGATCGCCCGCATCGCCTGGGGGAGCAGGATCCGGCGGAACTGCCGGAATCGCGGAATGCCCAGCGCGGCCGCCGCTTGCCACTGTCCCGGGTCGACGGTCGACTGTGGAGCGCCGCAGGGGAAGCGAGGCTCATGCCGAACGTGCCTCTTGGCTGTACTCCACCATGCCGATAGGAAATATAGGCATGACGACCTACGTGTCCGCGCCGCTCGCGGCCCGGGATTCCGTACGATGACCGCCGCGGCCCGCTACGGCGACGGCGACCCGGTCCGGCGCGCCCGGCTGGCCGCGCTGGCCGGCAACCAGGCCGCCGAGCTGCGCCTGCCGCCGCACGCCGTGGCCGCCTTCGGCCTGGCCGTCGGCGAGCCCGACCCTGCCCTCCCGGTAGAACGCGTTACAGGCCGCCGGCGCCGGGAATACCGGGGCCCATGACTTCGACCGCGCTGCCCTCGCACCTGCAGGTGGAGATCACGTCGGCGTGCAACCTGCGGTGCACGATGTGCCTGGTGAGCTATCGGCCGCCGGTCAACAAGCTGGCCGGCGCGATGCCGCTGGAACTCTTCCGCCGCCTGGTCGGCGACCTTCCCGACCTGCGGCGGATAACCCTGCAGGGGCTGGGCGAGCCGCTCCTCTCACCCTTTCTGCACGACATGATCCGTACGGCGGTGGAGCGCCACATCCGCGTGGGCTTCAACACCAACGCCACGCTGCTGAACCGGCGCCGGGCCGGCGAGCTGGTGGCGAGCGGGGTCGACTGGCTGCATGTGTCGCTGGACGGCGCGTCACCGGAGACGTACGAGAAGGTGCGCGGCGGCGCCCGGTTCGCGACCGTGGTCGAGAACCTCACCGGGCTGGTCGCGGCGAAGCGGGCGGCGGGAAGCGCGACCCCGTGGATCCGGGTCGTGTTCGTCGCCATGCGCGACAACGTGGCCGAACTGCCGGCGCTCGTGCGGCTGCTCGTCTCGATCGGCGTCGACGAGCTGAGGGTCCAGAACCTGTCGCACAGCTTCTCCGACACCGACCCGGCCGGGCAGTACGCCGGTATCCGCACCTTCACCGCCGAGCAGGCACTGTGGACGGGCTCCTCGGCCTTCGAGGACGCGACCGCGGCGGCCGCCGGGACGGCTCTGCGGTTGCGGCTGCCCGCGGCCTCGACGGCCGCTCGGACCGATCGCGGCTGCGACTGGCCGTGGGAGGCGGTCTACGTCACCAGCGCGGGCGCCGTGCAGCCGTGCTGCATGGTGATGGGCGACGACCGGGCCGCTCTCGGCAATCTGGAGGAGCACAGCTTCCCCCAGATCTGGAACGGCCCGGCCTATCGCGAGTTCCGTCGCCGGCTGATGAGTGCGGACCCGCCGGAGGTCTGCCGGGGGTGTTCGCTCTATCGGGGCACGTTCTAAGCGGAGTCCCCGGATCCGGTGCGCTGCTGCGCCGCGTCGACGCCCTTGTCCACCTGCGAGTCGTATTTGTTGTCGGTCCGCTTGTCGACCTGTTCGCCGGCCTTCTCGATGCCCTCGTCGACCTGCTTGTCGTGGTCGTCGGCGAGGTCCTTGGCCTTGT
This sequence comes from Actinoplanes sp., assembly GCA_036402935.1. Classification (GTDB taxonomy): domain Bacteria; phylum Actinomycetota; class Actinomycetes; order Mycobacteriales; family Micromonosporaceae; genus Actinoplanes. The sequence continues at coordinate 8,387 of DASWRZ010000032.1, read as the reverse complement.
CCATGAATCCCATACGACATCGGCTTCCCCCAGCGGTGCCGGCCAAACAAATGAGTAACTGCCGGAATCGGGGGTATCCGGCCGCTCCACCGACCCTGGGAGGGGCACATGAGCGGCAAAGACGTGATCGACGTCCTGGTCGCCGATCACCGCGACGTCACCGCGCTGATCGGCGAGATCTGGACGGTCAAGGACCCGATGATCCGCCGGGACCTGACCGACACCGCGATCAGCGAGCTGGTGCGGCACGCGGTCGCCGAGGAGATGTACGTCTACCCGGCGATGCGCAAATACCTCGACGACGGCGACAAGGCGGTCGAGCACGACATCTCGGAGCACAAGGAGCTCGAGGAGGCGATGAAGACCCTGGAGGCGGTCGACGTCTCGAGCGCCGAGTTCGACACCAACCTGCGTCACCTCGAGTCGGTGCTCGCCGACCACGTGCAGGACGAGGAGTCCGAGCAGTTCCCCGAGCTGCGCCGCAAGGTGCCGGGGTCCGAGCTGGAGGAGTTGGCCGGCAAGGTCGAGACGGCCAAGAAGCTGGCACCGACCCGTCCGCACCCGGGTGCCCCCAACAATGAGCTGTTCCACAAGCTGGTCGGCCCCGGCGTCGGCCTGGTCGACCGTCTGAGGGACAAGCTGACCGGCCGCGTCACCCGCTGAAGCCCGCCTGGTGGCAGGCGTCGAGGAGGTCGGTGGCGCTGGCCTTCCAGTGGCTGTTGTCGTCGGTGTTGCGGCCGATCGCCATGGCCTTGTCGCGAATCGTGGCGTTGTCGCTCTTGGCCGACGAGGAGGTGACCTTGTCGGCCAGCGACAGCCGGGCCGACTTGGTCCTGGCCTTCGGGTAACCGTCGGAGAAGTCGCCGCAGGCCTGGGCGGCGTGGGAGTCGAGCTCGCCGGCTCCGCTCGGGCCGGACGACTTCGAACGGTGGACCAGCAGGGCCGCGACCACCACCACGACGGCGATCACCAGGATCAGCTGCCAGCGGCCGAGCTTCAGCTTCAACTTCACGAAAGCACGCTAACCCAGTCGCGGCCGTCGACGGCACACCGACAGTCCCCGTACGGCGGGGGTGCGTCTAACCTGGCGGTCGATGACCGTTGAGCTCACCCTGCTGTCGCGGGTCGGCTGGCGCGGCGAGGAGATCACGGGGTCCCGGCTGCACGGCCTCCTCGCGCTGCTCGCCGACGACCTGCGGGCCGGGTGCAGCGCGGGCCGGCTGATCGAGGAGCTCTGGCCCGACGAGACGCCGGAGCACCCGGCCAAGGCGTTGCAGACGCTGGTGTCGCGGGCCCGGGCGAGGCTCGGGGCCGGGGTCATCGAGAACACTCCGACGGGCTACCGCCTGGCCCTGGATCCGGAGCGGGTCGACTCCTCGGCGGTGCTGCTGCGGGCCAAAGAGGCCGAGCGGAGCGCCGCGGCCGGCGACCACGCGGCGGCCTTGGCGGCGGCGGAGCAGGGCCTCGCGGCCTTCGGGGGAGAGGGCGGCCGGGAGGGCCCGGGCGCGGGCCCGCTGAGCGCCGCCCGAGAACCCGCCTATCGCGCGCTGACCCGCGTGCGAGCCCTTTCGCTCGCGCGTCTGGGCCGGGCCGCCGAAGCCGTCGAACCCCTGACCGCCCTGGCCGCCGAAGACCCGCGCGACGAGGAGACCCTCCTCGAACTGCTGCGCTGCGAGGCCCCGGCGGCCGCGCTGGCCCGCTACGACACCTGTCGGAGGGCGCTGCGCGACGAACTCGGCATCGACCCGGGGCCGGCCCTGCAGGCGCTGCACCGCGAACTGCTGCTCAACGACGCTCCGCTGGTCCGCCAGGGGCTGCGGCACGAACCCAACGAGTTGCTCGGACGAGACGGCGATCTCGGGGCGGTCACGGCTCTCCTGCGTACGTCGAAGGTGGTCTCCATCGTCGGAGCCGGCGGCTTGGGCAAAACCCGGCTGGCGCAGGCCGTGGGCCGGCAGGCCCGGCAGCGCCTGGTCTACTTCGTCGAGCTCGCCGGGGTGGCCGGCGACGTCGAAGCCGAGGTCGCGGCGAACCTGGGCGTGGCCGGGGTGGACGGCATCGTCGAGGCGCTCGGCGCCGGGCTGCTGGTGCTCGACAACTGCGAGCACGTCATCGACGCGACGGCCGAGCTGGTGCGGACCCTGGTCGAGCGGTCGGCCGAGCTGCGGGTGCTGACCACCAGCCGGGCGCCGCTCGGTCTGTCGTCGGAGTCGGTCTATCCGCTGCCCGAGTTGGACCTGACGACCAGCGTGAAGCTGTTCGTGCAGCGGGCGAGAGCCGTCCGGCCGGCGGATGTCGCGATGACGGCGGCGGAAGACATCTGCCGCAACCTCGACGGCCTCCCGCTGGCGGTCGAGCTGGCCGCGGCCCGCATCCGGACCATGTCGACCATCGAGATCGCCCGACGGCTGGACGACCGGTTGGGGCTGCTCAACGGTGGCCACCGCGACCACGCCGAACGCCACCGCACCCTCCACGCGGTCATCGACTGGAGCTGGCACCTGCTGGAACCGGAAGCCCGGCGGGCGATGCGCGCCCTCTCTATTTTCCCCGGCGGCTTCGACGCGCCGACCGCGGCTCGCTTCACCGACGACGCCGTCATCGCCCAGCTGGTGGATCAGTCTCTGCTCAAAGTGGCCGATACCGACGTCGGCACCCGTTTCCGCATGCTGGAGACGGTGCGCGAGTTCAGCGTCGCCCGCCGCGAGGAGGCCGGCGAGACCCCGGCGGTGCAGAACCGCTTCCTCGGTTGGGCCCAGGACCTCGGCAAACAGCGGTTCCTCCTGGGAGACGTCGAGCTGATCCGCGCCGACGAGGACAACATGGCCCTGGCGCTGCGCTATGGCCTGGACCGCCACGACGGCGCCACCGTGGCCGCCGCCACCGCCCTGCTCGGCACGCTCTGGCTCACCGACTCCAAGCTCACCCGCCTGATCGCGCTCTCGGCCGAGGCCCCCGGTGTGCTGGTCCGCTTCCGCCCACCGGACGATCTGGTCGAGGCGACCCGCACCGCCGCCGTCTGGTGCGCCCTCATGTCGTTCCTGATCCGCGGCCCCGACCCGCTGCGCGCCCTGGCCACCCTGCGCCGCCTCCCGCCGCCCGACCCGGCAACCGTCATCGGCGCCGCCCAGATCGCCATCGCCGCCGCCGACGAGGTGGCCCTGCGGGCGCTCTGCGACGACGACCGCCCGCTGCTGGCCGGAATCGCCTGCTATGGCTACAGCTACCTGGCCGAATATTCCAACGACCCGGCCGTGGCCCTCGAACAGGCGCGGCGCATGCTGCCCCGGTTCCGGAACGAGGACCCGTGGCTGCGCGCCCTCGCCCACGCCCGCATCGGGGAGCTGTGCCTGCAAGCCGACCCGGGCGAGGAGGCCTGGCGCCACATCGACGCCGCCCTTTCGATCATGGAAGAGCTGGGTGCCCACTCCAGCGCCGCCCGCGCCCGCTGGGCCCTGGTGCTGGCCAACCTCCAGCGCGGCGCCCTCGACCAGGCCGAGCAGGCCCTGGAACAGCTCGCACACGGCGTCCTCCTGGAGGACGCCGGGCCCAAGATGGTCGAGCTGTGCACCCGCGCCGAGATCCACCTGGGCCGCGGCGACGTCGAGGGCGGCCTGGCTCTCTGGCGCCGGGCCGCCGACGGACTCCGGGACGACGGCGGCCTCTGGCCGAGCGAGGTCCGAGCGGTCGCCGTCCTCGCCCACTGCCGGCACGGCCGCCTGGACCAGATCGGGGAACTGGCGGCCGCCCTGCCGGCCGCGTTGTCGGGCCTGCTTCCCGACGCCCCGGCCGCGACCTTCCGCATCTGCGGGGTGCTGCTGGTCGCGCTCGCCGCCGTCGCCGAGGACCACGGCGCCCGGGCGCCGGCGGTGCGTCTGCTCGCGCTCGCGGAGGGCTTCGGCTTTTCCAGTACGTTCGGAGAACCGGCCCGATTCGCGGAGTCTGCCCGTCGGCTGGACCGCCCGGCCTACGCCGCGGCCCGGGCCGAATTCGCCGGCCTCGACCACGACCGCCTCCGCGCGGCCGCCCTCGCCCTGCTCACGCCGGCCCTGCTCACGCCGGTTCCGGTCACGCCGACACCGGTCACGCCGACACCGGTCACGCCGGCACCGGTCAGCGATTCGGGTCGCGACGGAACAGCAGCCGCGCCCACAGATATCCCGCCGCCGTCAGCACCAGGCACCACACCACCGCGATGACCCCGTCGTGGCCGACCGGAGTGCCCAGCATCAGCCCCCGCAAGGCGTCGATGATCGGCGTGAAGGGCTCGTGCGCCGCGAACCACCGCACCACCCCCGACATCGCGTCCGGCGGCACGAACGCGCTGCTCAGGAACGGCAGCAACTGCACCACCAGCGTGAACGGCCCCGTCCCCTCGGCCGTCGGGGAGGCCAGCCCGACCGCGACCCCCAGCCACGTCAGCGCCAGCGTGAGCAGCGCGATCAGCCCCGCCGCGCCGAGCCACCGCACCACGTCGGCGCCCGGCCGGAACCCCAGAGCCAGCGCCACCGCGATCACCAGCGCCGCGCTCAGCAGCGTCCGCGCGGCCGAGCCGATCACATGCCCGGTCAGCACCGACGAGCGCGAGATCGCCATGGTCCGGAACCGGTTGATGATCCCGGCCGTCATGTCGCGGTTGACCGCCAGCGCGGTGGTGGTCGCGCCGTACCCGACCGTCATGATCAGAACCCCGGGGACCAGGTAGTCGATGTAGTCGCCGGAGCTGCGCGCACCCCCGAACCCAGCGGTCAGAGTGCCGCCGAAGACGCCCACGAACAGCAGAAGCAGCAGCACCGGCATCGCGACCGTCATGATGATCGCGCTCGGGTTGCGTACGGTATGCCGCAGGTTGCGTCGCAACATGGTCGCCGCGTCGGTCATCGCGAAGCCCCTATCGTCGTCCCGGTCAGGGCCAGGAACACATCGTCCAGATCCGGCCGGTGCACCGACAGGTCCTCGACCTCGATCCCGGCCGCGTCGAGCCGGGCGAGCAGGCTCCGCAGCGCGTGCACACCCCCGTCGCTGGGCACGCGCAGCGCCAGCTGCTCGCGGTCCGCGACACCACCCACGGCCTCTGCCGCGGCCGACAGGGTTTCGGCGCCGGCGAACTTCAGGCGTACGTGGCCACCCGCCACGCCCCGCTTCAGTTCCTCGGCCGTCCCTTCCGCGACCAGGCGGCCCCCGTCGAGGACCGCGATCCGGTCGGCCAGCTGGTCGGCCTCCTCCAGGTATTGCGTGGTCAGGAAGATCGTCACGCCGTCGGCGACCAGGTCGCGCACGATCTGCCACATCATCCGCCGGCTGCGCGGGTCGAGCCCGGTCGTCGGCTCGTCGAGGAAGATCAGCCGGGGCCGCCCGACCAGCGTCATCGCCAGGTCGAGTCGCCGCCGCATGCCGCCCGAACAGGTCGACGCCGGCTTCCCGGCCACTTCCACCAGGTCGAACTGTTCGAGCAGTTCGCCCACGCGCCGCCGCCCGCCGGCCCGTTCCAGGTGATTGAGGTCCGCCATCAATGAAAGATTCTCGGAACCGGTCAGCAGATCGTCGATCGCCGAGAACTGCCCGGTGACCCCGATGTTCTTGCGGACCGCCGCCGGCTCCCGCGCCAGATCGTGCCCGGCGACCCGCGCCGACCCCCCGTCGAACCGGATCAGCGTGGACAGGATCTGCACCGTGGTCGTCTTGCCCGCCCCGTTCGGTCCGAGCAGGGCAAACGTCGTTCCCTGCGCGACCTCGAAGTCGATCCCGTCGAGTACGACCTGCCCGCCTTTGCCGCGGAACGACTTGCGCAGTCCGCTGACCGCGACCGCCGCTGTCATTTCGCCCTCCTCTTTTCGTGGCCTTCACCAGGGAGGGTCGCGCCGGCCGCATTCACCGTGGATTCACCGCGGTGTCGTGGCAGAAAGTGGCGTGAAACTCAACGACGGATCTACTGGTCAGTAGAGCTATCTCAGGCCTTTTCCGCCCGGTAACTTGATTCCGCCCTCCACAGTGATGCCATGGCTCCGGTGCCCGCCGGTGGCCGTGGCGATGTCTGTTGGGCGGCGCTGAAACATTCGGGAGCTTTTGAAGATGGCTACTCGGCCTCTGAGGCCACACGATCCGCGGTGGCTGGGCGGCTATCAGCTGCTCGGGCGGCTCGGCGAGGGCGGCATGGGCACGGTCTATCTCGGCCGTGCCTCCGACGGCCGGGTGGTCGCGGTCAAGGCCATCCGCCCGGAATATGCCGATCAGGAGGAGTTCCGGGCCCGCTTCCGCAGCGAGGTCGCCCGGGTCCTGCAGGTGCCGTCGTTCTGCACGGCGGCCGTCCTCGACGCCGACCCCGATCACGAGACGCCCTACCTGATCGTCGACTACGTCGACGGGCCGAGCCTCCAGGAGGTCATCCGCGAGCGCGGCCCGATGGCAGCCGGCGACCTGCACGGCGTGGCGGTCGGCGTGGCCGCGGCCCTCACCGCGATCCACGGCGCCGGGGTGATCCACCGCGACCTGAAGCCGACCAACGTGCTGTTCTCGCTCGGCCTGCCCAAGGTCATCGACTTCGGCATCGCGCGGGCGCTCGAGCCCAGCAGCCGGCACACCCGCACCGACCAGGTCATGGGCACGGTGGCCTACATGGCACCGGAACGCCTCGACTCGACGCTGGGCGAGACCACACCGGCGGCCGACATCTTCGCGTGGGCCGCCGTCGTCACGTACGCGGGCACCGGCCGCACCCCGTTCGGCGGCGACACCCCGATGGCGACCGCGGCCCGCATCCTGGCCGTGCCGCCCAACCTCCAGGGCCTGCCGGAACCCTTGGTCGACCTGGTCCTGCGCGCCCTGTCGAAAGATCCCGCGCAACGCCCGACCGCGACCGAACTGCTCCAGCTGCTGCTGGCGGTCGGCGCCCCGAAGCCGCCCCTGCCGAGCGGCCCGCTGCCGTCGACCGCGGCCGCCACCCCGGCCTCGCCCAGCGACTTGTTCCGGTCAGGAGGCCGCCCCGGCGACCTGTCGCGTTCGCTTGATCCTTCCCGTTCGCTTGATCCTTCCCGCTCGGTCGATCCTTCGCGCTCGCTTGATCCTTCGCGCTCGGTCGATCCTTCGCGCTCGGTCGATCCCTCCCGCTCGGCCGATCCGTCTCGGTCGCTAGACCCGTCTCGGTCGAACGACCCGGCCCGCTGGCTTGACCCGTATCGGTCGCTTGACCCGTCTCGGTCGGCCGATCCGGTCCGCTCGGCCGATCCGGTCCGCTCCCTTGACCCGTATTCGTCACTTGACCGGTCGCGGTCGGCCGATCCGGCCCGCTCGCTTGACCCATATCGGTCGCTTGACCCGTCTCGGTCGGCCGATCGGTCTCGGTCGGCCGATCCGTCTCGGTCGGCTGATCCGTCTCGGTCGAGCGATCCGGCCCGCTCGAACGAGCCGTCCCGGCCGAACGATCCGTCTCGGTCTGGTGGCTCGCATCGAGCCGGTGAGTCGTCGCGGCTCGGCGAGTTTCTGCGGCCGGAGGAGCCGTTGCGGGCGGCCGGGCCGTCGCGGCTGGGTGAACCGGCCTGGATGGGTGAGCCGCGCCGGCTGGGTGAGTCGCTGCCGTTGAGCCCCGCCTCGCCAATTGATCGGAACGGCCGGTTCGACTCGCGGCAGCTGCTCGGCGACCTGATCTCGGGCGGGCCGGGAGAGACGCCCGGCGATCCGGAGCGCAAGCGCGGCGGGGCCACCACGCGGCGGATGCTCTACACGATCGCGGCCTTGCTGGCGCTGACGCTGGTCGGGGCCGGAGTCGCGTACGCCCGAACCGCAAGCGACGGAAAGCCGGCGGCCGCACCGAGCAGCGCGCCCGTCACCTCGGCCGAGGCGCTCGTGGCCAAAGGCCCGTCGTTCTTCGATCCGCTCTCCGCGCCCGGCCGTTTCCACCCCAGCTCGGACGACACCGGCGGCTGCGCCTTCGACGGCAAAGGCCTGCGGGCGAGATCGGCCACGAGCTCGACCTATCAGTGCCGGGGCCCGGCCGACACGTTCTCCGGCAGCCAGACGATCACCGTCGATACGATCCTGTCGTCGGCCGGCTCGTGCGCGACCGTCTGGTTCCGGCACCGTGACCTGCACGGCTACCAGCTGAGCGCCTGCGCCGACTCCCTCGAGCTCCTGTCGGCCGGGTCCGGGCTCCCCGAGTCGATCGGCCGGGTACCGTCCACCGCCCTCCAACCCGGCACCCGCCACCAGCTGTCGATCGCAGTCGCCGACAACCACGCGGCCGTCTCCATCGACGGCATCCTCGCCCTGCAGGCCGCCCTCACCGACCCGACCCTGGTCTCGGGCGGCGTCGCGCTCGGCGTCACCGGCTCGACCGGCGCCGCCGCCGTCCTCTTCGCCAACCTCGACGTCCGCTAGGGCCGCGCTCCGCG
>DASWRZ010000031.1:0-3588 GCA_036402935.1 Actinoplanes sp. | reverse complement strand
GGTCACCGTAACCGGTGACCCCGCCCCTGTCGGCGGTATTGTCGGATCAGGCGCTGACGGCCTGCTCGTGGCGTTGCCCGGCCAGGAAGGCCCGGACGAGATGGCCGATGTGTCCGCCCGGATCGGCCGCGTCCACGAGGTGCGCGCCGACGAGCCGGTCCATCAGGTCCTCGGCCTCGAACCGCCGCACGCCGAGCAGGGACGCGACCTTGACCGGGGTCAATGCCGTGTCCCCGATCGCGGCGAGCCTGGCCAGCGCCTGTCGGTCCGCCGGCGTCAGCCGCCCGTACGCCCAGGCCAGGCCCTCGTCCACGGTGAGGTCGCCGACGACCAGCTCGGTCAGCACGGACTCGGGGGCGCGCAGCCGGTCGGCCAGACTCGCCAGCCGCAGCAACGGCCGCGTGACCAGCCGCGCGCCGGCGATCCGCACGGCCAGCGGCAACCCGCCGCACAACCGGACGATCTCACGAGCGCTCTCCACCTCGGCCCGCACTCGGTCCGGGCCAGTCACCCTCGCCAGCAACTCGACTCCGGTGGGTAAGTCGAACGGGCGCAACGAAAGCCGCTGGGCGTCGTACAGACCGGTCAGCGGCTGGCGGCTCGTCACCAGCACCGCACTGCCCGGGCCACCCGGCAGCAGGGGCCGAACCTGGTGCTCGCTCACCGCATTGTCCAGCACCACCAACACCGGCCGGTCCGCGAGCACGCTGCGGTACAGCCGAGCCCGTTCGTCCACTTCGGACGGCACGGGCATGCCGAGCGCCCGCAGGAAACCGGCGAGCACGTCCGCCGGATCGGCGTCGCCGAGGCGGGCGTACAGCTGGCCGCCGACGAACCGCGACGACGCCCGGTGCGCCGCCCGCACCGCGAGGCAGGACTTGCCGACACCGGGTCGCCCGGTGATCAGACCGACCGGCATGGCATCGCCGGACCGGTCCAACCAGGCCGACAACTGCCGCAGCTGGTCGACGCGGCCGGTGAAATCCGCGACGTCCGCCGGTAGCTGGCGTGGTCGGGGCAGCTGGCTCGGCGGTGAGGCGCGGACGGTATCCCAAGCGGTCCGTAGCTGCGGGCCGGGCCCGATGCCCAACCGGTCCACGAGTTCGCCGCTGACCCGGTCGTAATAGGCCAGCGCCTCGTTCGGCCGGCCGCACCGGTGCAGTGCCGACATCACCAGTGCCCGAAGGCGTTCCCGCGTCGGATGAGCCTGCGCGGCCGCGGTCAGCTCCGCCAACGCCAGGTGCGCGTCGCCCGCGGCCAACTCGGCGTCGAACCGGTCCTCCACCACCGCGAGGCGCAGCTCCGCCAACTCCTGTCGCCGATTCGCCATCCAGGTGCCGGGCAGCCCGGTGAGTCCGTCGCCCTGCCACAACCCCAGCGCCTCGGTGAACTTCGCCGCGGCGGCACGGTGATCGCCGGCGGCCGCGAGACAGCGGCCGTCCACCGCGAGGTCGTTGAACGCGTGCAGGTCGACCTCGGCGCGATCGAGCGACAGCCGGTACCCGGCGCCGCTGCGCGTGATCGACTCCGGCCGCCGCAACGCCCGGCGCAGCGTGGAAACATAGGTGTACAGGCTCTCCCGGCACTTCACCGGCGGGTTGCCCGCCCACACCACGTCGGCCAGCTCGTCGACCGGCACGTGCTCACCGAGGCGGACGGCCAGCATCGCGGCGACCGCAAAAGCCTTGCGTCCCACCGGTTTACAGCCATCGGCGGCGGCCACATCCACCGCACCGAGCACACGGATCTGCATGTCATTCCCCCCAGATGACGAGACGGTCAGCGAGTGCTGCGGCGCCGGCGGCGGACCGCGTCGGCGGTGACCTCCATGGCGCGGGTGGTGCGATCGAGCGCGGTGCGCGCCACCGTGATGTAGATCAGGTCGACCACGGCCAGCTGGGCGTATCGAGCCAGCGGCGCCTCGTGTTGGAAGCCGAGCTGGGACACGCCGGTGACCAGTGCGATGTCGGCGAGTTCGGCCAGCGGCGAGCTGGGATCGTTGGTGACGGCGACGGTGGTCACGGCGCGATCGCGGGCCTCGCTGGCCATCGCCACGGTCTCCTCGGTGCGACCGCTGTGCGAGAACAGGATGAGCACGTCGCCGGGCGAGGTCAGGGCGATGCCGGTGAGCGCGACGTGCGGGTCGGACCAGGCCCAGCTCGGCACGCCGATCCGGTACAGGCGCTGCTGCAGCTCGGAAGCGACCGTGAAGCTGCCGCCGACGCCGGAGATGATCACACGGCCGGCCGCGCCGGTCAGCTTCGCGGCCCGCTCCACATCGGCGAGATCGAGATGCGCGACGGCCTCGGCGACGATCCGGCCGACGCTGTGCGACACCACCTCGGCGACGTGGTCGATATCGTCGTCGGCGTCGATGCCGACCTCGCCGTCCCAGGTGCCGCGGCGCGGAGTCGGGCTGTCCGAGGCGAGCGCGATCCGCAGCGCGGCGTACCCGCTCAGGCCCAGCGCCCGGCACAGCCGGGTGATGCTTCCGGTGGAGACGCCGCAGCGTTCGGACAGATCCAGGATCGTCGTCCTGGCCGCCCCTGCCGGGTCGGCCAGGATGAGCTCGGCCAACGCCCGTTGGGCCGCCGGCATGCCCGGCAACATCGCCCTGATCTGCTCGACCGTCGATCCGCCCCGCTGCGGCATCTCCACCCGCACCCCTCCCTACCCTGCTGCGACATAAATTATTCTCCGTTTGTCGGCCTGTCAAGCGGCGAACGGAGATAAATTCTTCATCCCCCTAGCCTGGGGATCATGTCTGACGAAGTGCTGACCGAGTACGCCGACGGCGTCGCCGTGATCACGATCAACCGCCCGTCCGCGCGCAACGCCGTGGACCGGGCCGTCGCCGAGGGCCTCGCCGCCGCCGTCGACGAACTGGACCGCCGCGACGATCTTGTCGTCGGCATCGTCACCGGGGCCGGCGGCACCTTCTGCGCCGGCATGGATCTCAAGGCTTTCGTGCGGGGCGAGTTCCCCACCGTCGAAGGCCGTGGCTTCGGCGGCATCACCCAACGGCCGCCGGTGAAGCCCCTCATCGCGGCCGTCGAGGGCTACGCCCTGGCCGGTGGTCTGGAGATCGCCCTCTCCTGCGACCTCATCGTCGCCTCCTCCGAGGCCAAGTTCGGCATCCCCGAAGTCAAGCGCGGCCTCGTCGCCGCCGGCGGCGGCGTCCTGCGCCTGCCGTCCCGGCTGCCCTACCACGTCGCCATGGAACTCGCCCTCACCGGCGGCTTCCTCGACGCCCCTCGCGCCCACCACTTCGGCTTCGTCAATCGCCTGTCCGCCCCCGGCGAGGCCCTGTCCACCGCCCGCTCCCTCGCCGCCGAGATCGCCGCCAACGGCCCCTTGGCCGTTCGTGCCACCAAGCAGGTCATCGTCGAGTCCCGGGACTGGCCCGCTGCGGAGGCCTTCTCGCGCCAGGAAGCCATCACCGGCCCGGTCTTTGCTTCCTCGGACGCCCGCGAAGGCGCCCAAGCCTTCGCCGAGAAGCGGGTTCCGAGGTGGACCGGTCAGTAGTTTGCCAGGCGGGAGCTGCCGTTTGTCTCTTGTGGGTCACTCTGGCAGCTCCCGCTTAGCCTT
>DASWRZ010000030.1:0-6592 GCA_036402935.1 Actinoplanes sp. | reverse complement strand
CCGGGCAGGAACGAGCTCATCCAGTCGACCTGCCCCGCGGTCAGCGCGGCGCTGGCGGCGTCGGCGGTGGCCAGCGCGATGTACCGGACGGTCTGGATCTGCGGCTTGCCCTGCTGCCAGTAGGCCGGGTTCTTCTCCAGCACGTAGCTCTGCGAGGAGAAGGACTTCAGCTTGTACGGTCCGGTGCCGACCGGCTGGGGGTTGATGGTCTTCGCCGGGTCGCTGATCTTGCTCCAGATGTGCTCGGCGATGATCGGCGTGTTGCCGATGATCGAGGCCTCGGCGGTGAACGACTTCTCCGGGAACGTCAGCACCACGGTGTGGTCGTCGGTGGCCGTCGCCGACACGATCTTCAGGCCGGTGGCGTTGATCGCCTTGGTCCGGCGGATCAGGTCGAAGGTGTACGCGACGTCCTTGGCCGAGAAGGGCTGCCCGTCCGACCAGGTCACGCCGGTCCGGGTGGTGATCGTCAGCTGCTTGCCGTCCGGCGACCAGGAGTACGCGGTGGCCAGCATCGGTTTCGGCGCCGCCTGGGTGGCCAGGTTGTACCAGTAGAGCGGCTCGTAGATGACGCCCTCGGTGGGCTGCAGGAAGGTGGGCGACCACGGATTCCAGTTCTCGACGATCGTGCCGGTCGAGCCGTTGAAGATGGTGATCGAACTGTTCGCGGCGTTGCCGGACCTGGCGGGCCTCGGGCTGTCGCCGCACCCGCTGGTGAAGAGCGCAACGGCGGCCACGGCCGCGACGATGGGTACGAAACGCCGGCCGGGGCGTCGTGCGGTCAGATGCATCAGCGGACCCCTTCTCGGATCGCCGCGGTGGCGCGGCGATGCTGCTGCGCGCCATTATTAAGCCGCTTAAGTTTGGGTTGTCAAGTCACAGCTCGACGACGGTGGTCGATGCACCGACGGCCGTCAAGACGGCCGTACCGACCTTGACCTGCTTACTTAAATAGATTTAGGTACTTCCCACCGAGCGTCCGCACCGAGACGCCAGGTCCTTGGGAGCGCACGATGTCCCTACGCGTACGTAAACTCGCAGCTGCCGTGCTCGGCACGATGCTGCTGACCCCGGCGCTGCTGACCCCGGCGATAGGCAGCGCGTCGCCCGCGGAAGCGTCCACCGCGGCCGGCTTCGTCACCCGCTCCGGCTCGCAACTGATGCTGGCCGGACACCCGTTCCGATTCGCCGGCACCAACAACTACTACCTGCACTACCAATCCGAGACGGCCCGCGACAACGTCATCGACAAGGCGGCCGCCTCCGGCTTCGACGTGCTGCGCACCTGGGGCTGGTTCGACACCGGCACGGCCGACGGCACCGATCCCACCGCCGGCAATCAGAACGGGGTCTATCTGCAGTACTGGGACGGCTCCGGACATCCGAAGTACAACGACGGCCCGGACGGGCTCGGCCGCCTCGACGCGGTCATCGCCCGCGCCGGGCAGGACCACCTCCACCTGGTCATCCCGTTCACCAACAACTGGTCCGACTTCGGCGGTATGGACAAGTACGTCGAGTGGGCCGGCGACACCCACCACGACGACTTCTACACCGACGCCCGAATCCGCGGCTGGTACCAGGACTACATCGCCCACCTGCTCAACCACGTCAACACCGTCACCGGTGTCCGGTACAAGGACGATCCGACGGTCATGACCTGGGAACTCGCCAACGAGCCGCGCTGCGTCGGCTCCGGGAAGTTCCCGAGATCGACGTCCTGCGACACCGACACGATCACCGACTGGGCCGGTGATGTCTCGACCTTCATCAAGTCGATCGACCACAAGCAACTGGTGAGCGTCGGCGACGAGGGGTTCTTCGCCGACCAGCCCGGCAGCGACGACTGGACCCACAACGGTGGCGAGGGCGTCGACACGGTCCGGCTGGCCGCCCTGCCCGACGTCGACGTGATGAGCTACCACCTCTACCCGGACGGCTGGGGCAAGACCGCCGACTGGGGCACCCAGTACATCCTCGACCACGCCGCGGCGGCCCGGAAGATCCACAAGCCGGTGATGCTCGGCGAGTTCGGCTACCGGGACAAGTCCACCCGTAATCCGGTCTATCAACGCTGGATGGACGCGGTCTATCTGTCCGGCACCAACGGGGCGCTCTACTGGCTGCTGTCCGACCGGCTCGACGACGGCACCCTCTACGGCGACTACGACGGCTTCACGGTCTACTGCCCGAGCCCCGTCTGCACGACCCTGGGCGACTTCGGCCGGCGGATGCGGGGCACCGGGCTGACCTTCGCGCCGGTCGCCGACGACGACACGGCAACGGCCGACTTCGGTACGGCCGCGACCCTGCACGTCACCGGCAACGATGTCTTCTGGCTGCCGGCGCTCAGGGTCGACCCGCGGACCGTCGACCTCGACCCGGCCACGGCGGGAACACAGCACTCCCGGACGATCCCGGCCGGGACCTTCACGGCCGCCGCGGACGGCACGGTGAGTTTCGTACCGGCCGACGGCTTCGCGGGCCGCGCCACCATCACGTACACCGTGGCGGACAACCTGCGGCGCACGTCGAACCCGGCGAACATCACGGTCACCGTCAAGCCGTCGCCCACCGGCACCCGGACGCTGTTCGATTTCGAGGACGGCGTGCAGGGCTGGGCACCGGCGAGCTTCAACCCGACCGCCGGCAGCGTGGCCACCACGACCACCTACCACGCCGACGGGGCACAGAGCCTGCAGATCACCGGCACGGACGGTGGCTGGTTCGGCGCCGCTCCGGCCGAGCCGCTGGATCTGAGCGCCCGCAGCGAGCTGAGTTTCGCCTCACCCTCGGCCAACGGCTCGTTCGCGGTGTCCTTCCAGACCGGCGACGGGTTCGCCTGGTGCCAAGGGGACGCCCGACCGGCCGACGGCCGGTTCGTCCTCGACCTCACCGCGGTCGCGCCCGGCTGCCCGGGGATCAACGACGTCCGGACGGTGAACCTCTACATCGGCGGCGGTCAGCAGCAGACGATCGACGCCATGACCATCAGCTGAGCCGCACCGGCGGCGACCACCAGTCGGTGGCCGCCGCCGGTGTGTCAACGGAACGCTTGCGTACGGCGCCTGCGCATGGGCCTCAGATCGCCGGGAGGCCTTCTTGACACGCGCGACCGTCGACACCTACGGTTCCCACCGGACTTGAAACATTTCAACCGGATGGCCAAGCTGTTTCGCAACGCCGCATGGCCGGAGACTTCCTGGCGAAGGGACCGGTATGACCGAGCCACTCACTGCCACACCGCTGGCCGGCGTGCCGCGGACCACGCCGCGCAAGACCCGCATCGGGCTCGTGGCCGGCGGGCTCGGCGCCTACTGGCCCCAGTTCCCGCGGCTGCTCCCCACTCTGCAGGCCTCGGCCCGCCGGGTCGCCGAGCGGTTCGGGGATCTCGACTGCGAGGTGATCGACGCCGGTTTCATCTCCGATGCCCCGGAGGGTGCCGCCGCGGCGGAAATTCTGCGCCGCGCCGACTGCGACCTGATCGTGGGCTTCCTGACCACGTACATGACGGCGAGCATGCTGGTGCCGATCGCCCAGCGGTCCGGCGCTCCGGTGCTGGTCATCAACCTGCAGCCGACCGAGGCCATGGACCACGCCTCCTTCGACACCGGCGCGTGGCTGGCCTACTGCGGCGCCTGTCCCCTGCCGGAGATGGCCAACGCCTTCCGCCGCTGCGGCATCGACTTCCGCTCGGTGTCCGGCTACCTCGAGGACGAACGGGCCTGGACCCGGATCGAGCAATGGATCAAGGCGGCCGGGGTCCGCGCCGCGCTGCGGCACGGCCGCCACGGCCTGCTCGGTCACCTCTACCCCGGCATGATGGACGTGGTCACCGACCCGACGCTGGTCTCCGCCCAGCTCGGCGGCCATGTCGAGATCCTGGAGATCGACGATCTGAGGGTTCGGGTGGAGGCCGTCGCCGAAGCCGACACCGAGGCCCGGATGGAACTGGCCCGCGGCATCTTCGAGCTCGACCCCTCGGTCAAGGAGGACGACTTCCGCTGGGGTGCTCAGGTGTCCGTCGCGCTCGACCGCCTGATCGACGACTTCGCCCTCGACTCCGTGGCCTACTACCATCGCGGTCTGAACGGCGAGACCCATGAGCGGGTCGGCGCCGGCATGATCCTCGGCGCCTCGCTGCTCACCGCGCGAGGGATCCCCGTGGTCGGCGAGTACGAGCTACGCACCTCACTGGCGATGCTCATCCTGGACCGGCTCGGCGCCGGCGGCTCGTTCACCGAGTTCCAGGCCCTCAACTTCCGCGACGGCGTGGTGGAGATGGGCCACGACGGCCCGGCCCACCTCGCGATCAGCTCCCGCCGCCCCCTGCTGCGCGGCCTCGGCGTCTACCACGGCAAACGTGGCTGGGGCGTGTCGGTCGAGTTCGACGTCAACCACGGCCCGGTCACCCTCTGCGGCCTGGCCCAGGACCGTGACGGCACCTTCTCCCTGATCGCCGCCGAAGGCACCGTCGTTCCCGGCCCCCTTCTGCGGATCGGGAACACCACCTCCCGCGTCGACTTCGGCCGCGACCCCGGCGAGTGGACCGACCAGTGGTCGGCCTCCGGCGTCGGCCACCACTGGGGCCTCGGCCTCGGCCACCGTACGGCGGAACTGCGCGCGGTCGCCGATCTGCTCGGCCTCGGCATCACGGTGATCTGAACCGGCGCGGCGGCGGGCCGCCGATGGTCCAAATCAACGGTGGCGGGGTTCAACGGTTGCGCGCATGAAGCGCACCTCTCCGGTGGCGCGGCGCGGTTCGGCACGAATGCGTGACGTAGCGGCGGCCGTCGATCCGTAGCGTCCGAAGCATGGGTGACTTGAAGTTCGGAAGACGGCGGTTCCTCGGTCTGACGGCGGCGGCCGGCGCGGCGGTCGCCGGTGCGACGCTGCTCGGTGAGCCGCTCGCCGAGGCGGCCACCGGAGTCGACTACGCCGGGCTGAAGCGGGCCCTCAAGGGTCCGCTGCTGCGGCCCGGCGACGCCGGCTACGCCGCGGCGGCCAAGGCGTACAACAGCGCCCTCGGCGTACGGAAGCCGGCCGCGATCGCCAAGGTGGCCGGTACCGACGACGTGCGGACCTGCGTGCGGCGGGTGCGCGGGCACGGCGTACCGCTCGCCGCCCGGGCCGGTGGCCACAGCTACGCCGGTTTCTCGACGCCGAACAACGGTGTCGTCGTCGACCTCTCGGCGCTCAACGGCATCGCGGTCAAGAGTGACGGGACGGCCGTCGTCGGCGCCGGGGTCAAGCTCATCGACCTCTACTCGGCGCTGGCCGCGCACGGCCGTGCGCTGCCGGCCGGGTCCTGCCCGACGGTCGGGGTCGCCGGTAGCACCCTCGGCGGCGGCATCGGCGTGGTCGCCCGGACGTACGGTCTCACCTGCGACCACCTCCGGTCGGCACAGATCGTCACCGCGGACGGCGCCCTGCACACCGTCGACGGCAACCACGACGCCGACCTGTTCTGGGCGCTGCGCGGCGGCGGGGGCGGCAACGGCGGCATCGTCACCAGCTTCACCTTCGGCACTGTGCCGGCGCCCACCGTCACGGTCTTCTCCCTGCACTTCGCGGCGGCCCGTACATCCCGCGTGCTGCGCGCCTGGTCCCAGTGGATGGACGCGGCGCCGGACCAGCTCACCTCGCTGTGCGCGGTCACCGCCTCGAGTACGCCGACCAACCGGGTGACCGGCACCTGGACCGGCTCCGCCTCGGCGCTGGGCGGCCACCTCTCCGCGCTGATCGCCGCGGTCGGCGCGAGCCCGACCTCCCGGACGACCCACACCTACAGCTATCTGAACGCGATGAAGTACTTCGCCGGCTGCCTCGACAGGACCGTCGCCGCCTGCCACGCCGGCGGTCAGGAGGCCTTCCGGGCCGCATCACGGATGCTCGAGCGTACGGTAACCGCCTCCATCGCCGACCGGGTCGTTGCCCTGATGCGTAAGCAGAAGGGCATGGTTCTGCTCTTCGACTCGCTGCGCGGGCAGGTCGGGCGGACCAAGAGCGCGGACACCGCGTTCGCCCATCGCGGCGCCCACGCGTCGGTGCAGGTCTACAGCGGCAACGCGGCGAACGGCCCGGCGGTGCTCGCGGTGCAGCAGGCGCTCGCGCCGATCGTCGGCACCGGCGCCTACGTCAACTACCTGAACCCGGGGCAGAAGGACTGGGCGAGCGCCTACTACGGCACCAACCTGCCCCGCCTGCGCCAGGTGATCCGCAGGTACGACCCGGACCGCGTCTTCGACTTCCCCCAGTCCGTCCTACGCGCCTGAGCATCCGGGCCCGCGAGGGTGGCAGGATGATCTCCCATGAGTGCCAGAGTGGCCGTGGTGACCGGCGGCGGGAGCGGGATCGGGGCGGCGGCGGCGCGAGAACTCGCGGCCGACGGGTGGACCGTCGTGATCGCCGGGCGGCGGGCCGACGCCCTCGACGAGGTGGCGGCCGGGATGGATCGGATCGATCCGGTGCCGGCCGACGTGACGAACGAGGCCCAGGTGCGACGGCTGTTCGAAACCGTGGTGGCGCGGCACCGGCGGGTGGATCTGCTGTTCAACAACGCGGGCACCTCGGCGCCCGCGGTCGAGCTGGA
>DASWRZ010000029.1:0-13998 GCA_036402935.1 Actinoplanes sp. | reverse complement strand
ACACTCACCGTCAATGGCCGGCCGTACGAACTGGACGTCGAACCGCGGCGTACGCTCGCCGACGCCCTGCGGGAGGATTGCGGCCTCACCGGCACCCACCTGGGCTGCGAACACGGCGTCTGTGGCGCTTGCACGGTGCTGGTCGACGGCGAAGCAGTGCGATCCTGCCTGATGTTCGCCGTCCAGTGCGACGGCAGGGCGATCCGCACCGTCGAGGGCCTCGCCGGCGACGACGGCGCCGAGCACCCCTTGCAGTCCGCATTCTCCGCCGAGCACGCCCTGCAGTGCGGGTTCTGCACTCCCGGTTTCCTGATGCTGGCGGCCGGCGCCCTCGAAACCGATCCCGGCGTCGCGCGCGACCCCGAACGGTTGCGCGAGCTGCTCACCTCGAATCTGTGCCGCTGCACCGGATACGAGGCCATCCGCCGCGCCGTCGTGGCGGCCGCGGGCGATGACCGGACACCCTAGGCCGCGATCGCCGCGGACCGGGCCGGTGCGGCTGCTGGCCGCGACCGCGGTCTCGCAGGTCGGCAACGTGGTCGCCGTCCTGACCCGGCCGTGGTTCGTGCTGGAGACCACGGGCAGCGCCGCCCGCGATCTGCGCCCGCCGCTCCCGTCCGGCGGCCGTCCTCCTCAGGGCCTCCGAAGGGCCTCCTCAGGGAACGGAGCGGCGAGCGGCCGTCGGTGACCATTCGGCCAGCAGCAGGGTGGCGTCATCGCGGGCCGGACCGCCCTGGTGATTGGCGACCGCCTGGGCGAGCCGGCGCACGGTCTCCGCGGCGGGCAGGCCGGCGATGGCGTGGCGCTCGGCGTGGTCGGCCAGGCGTCGGATCCCGAAGAACTGGCCGGCCGGATCGCGGGCCTCGGTGATGCCGTCGGTGTAGAGCAGCAGCCGGTCACCGGGTTCGATCCGGTGCTCGGCGATCTCGTCGGCGGCGCCGCCGAGGCCCAGTGGCAGGCGCCGGCCCTTTCTCAGCTGGCGGACGACGTGGCCGGAACGCAACAGCAGCGGCGCCGGATGCCCGGCGTTCGCGTAGCGCAGAGTTCCGGTATCCATGTCCAGCTCCGCCAGCACGGCGGTGGCGAAGGAACCGCTGGCGAACTGGCCGGCGATGGCGGCGTCCGCGGCCCGCACCTGCGCGTCGAGGTCGTGCCCGGCGCGGCGGGCGGCGCGGATCGCGGCCATGGCCACGGTGCAGATGGTCGCGGCTTTGAGGCCGCGGCCGACGGCGTCGAGGACGACCAGGCGGGCCAGCGCGCCGTCGATGGCGTAGTCGAAGCCGTCACCGCCGACGTCGTAACAGGGTTCCAGAATTGCGCTCACCGAAAGGCGTTCACAGCTGGCGGTCAGCGGCGGCAGCATCGGCGACAACAGCTCCGCCCCGGTGCTCATCGGCTGCGACCGGCGAACCTGATGAAGGAAGTCACCCTTCGGCGCGGTGACGGTGATGAGGTGTCCGACCAGGCCGGCCAAGGTCAGGCACCGCTGCCGGGTGATGTCGTCCGGTGAGGCGGTGTCGTCGGCGAAGGCGAACCTGATGACCCCGAGCCGGTCGGTACCGTTGACCATCGGCATCCACCATTCGCTCCCGTTCGGGGCGGGCATGCTCTTGACCGAGCGGAACACCCGGCCGGCCACGGTGTCGTCCAGGCCGGTCGGCTCCGGCGTCCGGCGGTCGCCCTGCGGGATCGCATGTAACGCCCGCTGTTCGTCGTCGACGAGATAGATGGTGGGCCGGATGCCGAGGCGCGCCGTGGCCGCGCGAACGGCGTCGGCCAGTTCGTCGGGCTGGAACAGGTGCGACCGGTCCAGCAGATCGCTGAGTGCGTCCAGCCAGAGGCGGTCGGCGTTCAGTTCCATGGCCGGGCCTCTCCATGTGGTTACTCCGGTCAGCCGATCGTGCCGAGCAGAGGCCGACATGACCGCCCGTCCGCGGAGATCAGGACGGCCCTCGGATCGGCCCTCGATCAGGTCGCGCGGTGCAACTCCTCGCGGGTGACCCGTAGGTTGACCACGCCCGGCTCGCCTTCGACGCTGTCGCGGATCTGGTCGCCGCCCGCGTAGGTGTCGTTCGACAGGAATCCGGTGCCGTCGACGCGGACATAGCCCGCGCCCATCAACTCCTCGGCCACGCCGGCGGCGACGTCCGGGCGTACGTCCGTGCCGGGCATCTGCACGGCGGTGACGACTCCGGCCTGTTCACCGTTCGTGTCGACGACGGTCATTCCCACATTCACCGTCGCGATGGGCAACGGCTCGGTCGGTGTGTGCGGCTGCATGGTCGCAGCATTCCCGCCCTTCCCGGCCGGAAACCTGCTCGGACGATCGAGGTGTCGTCGGGCTGGACATTCAGCTCTCGCCGCAGGGAGCCGGAAAGGTTCACCGATACGGTCCACCGGCACCGTCCGGCAGAGCCGCTTCCAGCCCGTTCGGGCATGGTTGTCCTTGTCCGGGCGAGGTTACGCTCCTGCCGTCCGGCAATTGCCCGATCCTCTGGAGCAATTCCAGAGCGCCGTTTCGGCGCGTCGATTATGGGATCACGCCCATGCCTGATCAGCAATTCGGGAATTCGGGGGACGAGGAAGTCCCGCCGGTAACCAATACGCCACCGTGGATCGTCACGCCCGCGTCCGAGCCGCCGCCGTGGCTGACCTCGCAGCCGCCCGGGTCACCGGCCTGGATCGTCTCCGAGCCGGCGTCCGGGCGGCCGCCCTCGCCCGGCCGGAGTCGCCGGCCACTCATCGTCGCCGCCGCGGTCCTGGTCGTGTTGATCGTGGCGGGCGGCGGCGGCTGGTTCGTCACGCATCGCGACAAGACACCCGTGGCCGGGCCGACTGCGGCTCCGACAACCTTCGCGCCGGCCCCGAACCCGACGACCGCGTTTCCGACCGAGGACACGACCACCTACCCCACCCAGGCTCCGACGACCATCGAGACCACCACGGTTGCCGATCCGGAGAGGGACGCCCTGAACCAGCTCGACCGGATCAGCGGGCAGGACCTGGGCGAGGTCAGCTTCGACGGCCGCTACGTCGCCCAGGTCGCCTCGAAGAACCCGGGAACCTACGACAAGTTCCAGACCACGGCGAGCGGCTCGCACACCTTCCGGGCCACCGACATCCTCGCCGAGTACCAGCGGCTGCGCGACGACTTCGGCGGCACGAAGGTCGTGCTGCTCAAGAGCACCGACTTCGGCAAGCACCAGCTGTACCACGGCACGCCGCTCTACGTGACGTTCTATCTCGGCCGCTTCGGTTCGGCGGACGCCGTCCGGTCATGGTGCGCCTCGACCTTCCCCGACCTGTCCGCGGCCGCCCGGGCCGACCAGTGCGCCGTACGAAAAATGCATTGAGCTCGAGGAGAACCCTGTGACCGCTCCCTATCAGCGTACGGAGGCTCCGGCGGCCCAACGGCCGTCGGAGCCGTACCCCATCGATCCGCGGACCGCGACCCGGCACCTGTGCGCCGGCGCCTACATCGACGAGAGCTTCCGCAACCAGGCCCTGCGCGAGGTCTACTACCAGTCGAAGCGCCTGATCGCGCCGTCGTTCGGATTCGACGCCGTGCCGGTGCTGGCGCACTGCGTGCGGGCCCGCAACGGAGCGATCATCCGCGACTCGGCGATCCTCCTGACGGTCCTGATCCTGCTCTTCATCTCGCCGACCGCGTTGGTGTTCACGCTGGCCGGGATGGCGTCGCTGCAGGTCACCGTCGCGACGTACCGGTTGGCCCGCGACTGCATCCGCAAGCTGCGCAACAACGAGCCGATGCCGATCGGCACCCTGCTCGCCCGGGTGCTGCTGCTCGTTTTCGGGTACGCGCTGGCCACGCTCGTGTACGTGTTCGCGGTCGCGCTGCTGGCCGGCAACGCCTCGGACTCGTTCGAGCAGGGCGACACCAGCGGCGCCACGAGCGCCATCACCGGGGCGAGTGCGGGGGCGCTGCTGCTCTACGTGCTGTTCTTCGCGTACTCGCTCGGCTTCAGCCTGTGGCGGCAGTCGCAGCTGTCCGCGATGATGCCGGGCTCCCAGGTCACCCAACCGGTTCACAACCAGCGGCTCGAGGAGGTGGCCCGGCAGCAGCGGGGCAACACCACCGTCTACAGCGGATTCAAGTCGTACGTCGGTTCCGGCGACGTGTTGCACACGTGGGGTTTCGCCGTGCGCGTGGTGCGGGCGGACGATCCGTCCCGCCGCCTCGACGCGGTCCTCGGCGCGGGTGTCACCGAACAGCAGCGCGAGTTCGACCAGCTGCCCTTCACCGCCCAGGAGCTGGTCGACTTCGTCCGCGAGCGCCTGTCGACGCTGCTACCCGAGCGGGCGGCCGAGGAGCAGATCGCCGGCCTGACCGTAGAAGACCGGGTGTGCCTGGCCGGCACCGAGGTGAGCCAACTGCTGCCGTGGATCCGGCCCGAGGTGATGGCCGCCGTCGTCCGCCATCCGACCAGCCCGGCCCGGCACTATCTGGCCTGCCAGGTGTTCGCCTGGGGCGGTCAGCTCATCCCGACGGTGTACGTCCACGTCGCCGTGCAGGGTCGTTCGCTCTACCTGGAACTCACCACCACGGTCCTGCCGCCGTGCGACGAGCGGTACCGCGTCATCGACACCGTCGAGGGGCACAGTGCGATCGCGTGGTGGCGGGCCATCGGCTCGGGGCTGGCCGAGGCGCCGCGGGCGATCTGGCGTAGCCCGGTCAACCTGGCCGGCGCGCTGATCAATTTGGTCGCCGGGTCGAGCACCCGGATCGGCAGTGATACGCGGCTGACCCGCGGGTACGACTACGGCGCCAAAGTGGGCGTACGGGAACTCGGCAGCGATCCCGACGTGCGGTTCCTCACGCAGTGGCAGGACGTCGCCAAGTACAAGAAACTCATCGAGCGCCGAGTCATCGCGTCGGTCCTCGACTACCTCGACGACCGCCGGGTCGATACCACCGAGTTCCGGTCGCGGGCCGCCTCGGTGCTGAACATCAGCGGAGGCACCTTCGCCCGCGGGGAGACGGTCACCTTCAACGGGCCGGTCGCGGGCGGCAACCAGGCCAACGGCGGGGCCGAGTCGTGACCGACACCTCCGGGGGCTTCCACGTCAGCGGCACCAACGTCAACTTCCACGGGCCGGTCGCCGGGCGGGACCAGTGGAACGGCGTACCGGAAAGGGCGGCGCCGCCGCGGAAAGCCGCAGCCGAACCGGCCGAACCGGCCGGTCCGGGCCGGTCCCGGCCGGCCGACGTCGGCGTCCTCACCATCCTCGACGAGGAGATCCGCGCGGTCCAGGCGGAGCTTCAGCGGATGCGCGACTACCGGGAACGCCGGCTCCGGCACGGCCCGCTCGCCCGGGAGGCGTGGGTGCCACGACGCGGCGGCGAGCCGATCCGGGTGGCGGCCGTGCAGACGCTCGCCCAGGGCACCGAGTCGGCCGGGATCGCCTATCGGGAGTTGGTCGACGAGTACAACCCGGAGGTGGTACTGCTGGTCGGCGTCGCCGGCGGGATCGGCAAGAAGATCAACGTCGGCGACGTCGTGATCTCGGACGAGGTGATCTCCTACGACGCCCGCCGCGAGGGGCCCGGCCGCACCTACCACCGGGGACAGGCCCAGGCGGTCGCGGCGCCGCTGCGCCACCGGCTCAACGACTTTCTGACCGGCACGCCGTCCGAGCAGCCCCGGCGCGACGGCGAGACGTTCCGCCTCTACCGGGGGCCGGTCGGGTCGGGCAACGCGGTGATCACGGACGTGAAGTCGGAGCTCCGGCGCTGGCTGTCCGAGTTCAACGAGAAGGTGCTGGCGGTCGAGACCGAGGCGGCGGGAGTAGCCCGGTCGTTCCACGAGATGTCGGAGCGGGACACCGCGCCGCGGGGGTGGCTCACCATCCGCGGCATCTCCGACGCGGCCGACCGGCGCAAGGGGTGGGCTTACCACGAGCTGGCCGCCCGCCACGCCGCCGAGGTGATGGCCATGCTCCTGCCGTACCTGTGACGCCCGGCGGCTGGGTCACTGATTCGGCGTCGTCATGTCGAGCAGCGTCAGGCGCTGGTATTGCCGGCGTACGCGGCCGGGGTGCCGACTACCAGGGCGGCCAGTCCATTTGCGTACCCGAGCTTGTTAGATGTCGGACTCGGGCGACGACCCGGGCGCCGATCGATGGTTGAGTTTCGATGTGCGTTTCCGGGTGCTGGGTCCGCTCGAGGTGTGGGACGGCGACCGCCAGGTCCCGCTGGGCGGTCCGCAGCAGCATGCCGTGCTCGCCGTCCTGCTCGTGCACGCCGGCCAGGTGGTCTCCGTCGACCGGCTGGCCGACCAGCTGTGGGGTGGCGATCCGCCGCCGACCGCGCGGAGCCTGATCCAGGGGTGCGTCGCCGGCCTGCGCCGGGCGCTGCGGACCGGCACGGTCGAGCTGGTCACGCAGTCGCCGGGCTACGTGCTGCGTCCTTCGGGGGGCGCGGTGGACGCCGTACGGTTCGAGGAACTGGCCGCCGTGGCCGCGGCCGCGGTGAGCCCGGCCCGGTCGGCCGCGTTGTTCCGTGAAGCGCTCGAGTTGTGGCGCGGGCCAGCGTTCGACGGCCTGGATGCGGAAGCCTGCCGGGCCGAGAGTGCCCGCTTGGCCGAGCGCCGGATGACCGTGCTGGAGCAGCGGATCGACGCCGACCTGACCTGTGGCCGGGCCGCGGAGCTGGTCGGTGAGCTGCGCGTGGTGACCGCCGAACACCCGCTCCGGGAACGGTTGTGGGCCCAGCTGATGACGGCACTGCACCGGTCCGACCAGCGGGCGGCCGCGCTCGACACCTACCGGGAGGTGCGTCGCCGGCTGGTCGACGGGCTCGGGGTCGAACCCGGGCCGACCCTGCGGGAGCTGCACCGCGCGATCCTCAGCGAGGCCGGCGGCGACTCGCCGGACCCGGCACCGCGGCCGGACGGGCCGGCCCAGCTGCCGTCCGCGGTGTCCGCGTTCAGCGGCCGGGCCGGGGAGCTCGACCGGCTGGACGATCTGCTCGGCCGCCCGGGTCGGGCGGTTCCGATCTGGGTGGTGTGCGGCACTGCCGGCGTCGGCAAGACCGCACTGGCGGTGCATTGGGCGCACCGCGCACGGGCCCGGTTTCCCGACGGGCAGCTCTATGTCAACCTCCGGGGATATGCCACGGCCGCGCCGCTGCGGCCGATCGAGGCGCTGGCCGGCTTCCTTTCGGCGCTGGGCGTTCCCGCCGACCAGGTGCCGTCGGACACCGAGCGCGCCGCCGCGATGTACCGGACACTGCTGGCCGACCGGCGAGTCCTCGTCATCCTGGACAACGCCCGGACCGCCGAACAGGTCCGGCCGCTGTTGCCGGGCGGATCCGCCTGCGCGGCGCTGATCACCAGCCGCGACCGGCTCGGCGGGCTGGTCGCACAAGACGGTGCCGACCACCTGACACTGGGAATGCTGACCGCGTCCGAAGCGGCGAGCCTGCTGGAACGGGTGCTCGGCGCGCGGGCCCGGGCCGAGGGGGACGCGGTGGCCGAGCTGGCCCGCAGGTGTGCCTACCTGCCGCTCGCCCTGCGGATCGCCGCCGCCCACCTGATGCTCCACCCCGGACGGACGGTCGCCGGCTACCTGGATCGGCTCGGCGCCGCCGGCGGTCTGGACGAGCTGGCGGCCGGCGACGACGCCACCGTACGAATCGCCTTCGATCTGTCCTATCAGGGGCTGGACGAGCCGGCGCGGCTGCTGTTCCGGCGCCTGGGATTGGCGCCGGGCGCCGACGTCACGGTCGACGACGCCGCCACGCTCGGCGACCTCGACCCGTACGTCGCCGGGCGGCTGCTCGACCGGCTGACCGGCGCACACCTGATCGAGGAGTCCCGCCCGGGCCGGTACGCCTTCCATGACCTGCTGCGCCAGTACGCCGCCGAGCACAATCCGCCGGCCGACCGCGACACCGCACTCACCCGGCTGTACGGCCGGTACGTGGACCTGGCCCGGTCGGCGGCGGCGCTGCTCTACCCGCACATGCTGCTGCTTCCCCACCCCGAACCGGAAAGCGGGCACGCGCACGCGGCCGCCGCACTGACCTGGCTCGAATCCGAACGGGCCAACCTCGTGCAAGCGGTCGAGGCGGCGGCCCAGCGAGGTCCGCGGCGCCCCGGATGGATCCTCGCCGACGCGCTGCGGGGCGCGTTCCACCTGTCCCGGCACACCACCGGCTGGCTGACCATGGCCGAGGCCGCGCTGTCCGCGGCGACCGCCGACGGCGATCGGGCCGCCCAGGCCGCGGCCCGGCAGAGCCTGGGCACGGCCCAGCGCAGCATCGGGGCGTACCCCGACGCGCTGCACCACTACACCGAGGCGCTGCGACTGGCCCGGGAGTGCGGCTGGGCCGAGTCCGAGGCGACCAACCTCGGCAATCTCGGCATCGTCTGCCGCAAGATGGGCCGGCTGTCCGAGGCGGCCGACCACCTGCACGCGGCGCTGACCGTCGACCGGCGGATCGGGCGCCGGTCGGGGGAGGCCAACAACCTGGGCAACCTGGCCGACGTCTACCACGCGATGGGCCGGCTGCCGGAGGCCGCCGCGGCCTACCGGGCGGCACTGAACCGCAACGCCGAGGCCGGCATCGTGCACGGCGAGGCGCTGGCCCGGACCGGGCTCGGCCAGGTCGGTATCGAACTGGGCCGGCCCGACGAGGCCCGCGAGCACCTCGACCGGGCCCTGGATCTGTACCGCAGGGTCGGCGACCGGGACGGCGAATCCGTCGTCCGCAGCGTACTGGCCACCGTGGAGTGTGCGCTCGGGCGGCCCGGGGCCGCCCGCGAGCAGGCGACGGCCGCGCTGGCCGGTGCCCGTGAGGTCGGTGACCCGCAGAGTGAGGCGATGGCCCTGAACGCGCTGGGCCGCGCCGACCGGCTGCTCGGCGACGCGAAGCGGGCGATCGCCCATCACGATGCGGCCTACCGGGTCGCCCACCGCACCGCGGACCGGCGCGAGGAGGCCGAGGCGCTGATCGGGCTGTCCGACGCCCACCGGCGGGCGGGCCGGCCGGGCGACGCCGCCGGCTACGCGTTGCGGGCCCACGCCCTGGCCCAGCGGGGCGGGCTGGGCCTGGTCACCGATCGGGCGGCAGCCGCCCTGGCCGTCATCCACGCCGGCGCGGACTCGGCCTGACCTGCGCCGCCCATCGTCTCCCCAGAATCTGCCCAGCGCCCGGCGACAGAGTGCCGGACATGCGACGAACGACAACCGTGGCCGCGGCCGTTCTGGGGTTGCTCCTCAGCTCCGCCGTGGCGACGACCGTGCACGCGGCACCGGCGGTACCCGCCGGCGCCGTCACCCATTCCACTCAAGTACGGCTCGGCAGCGTGGCCGGGCCGGCCGCGTCGGTGGCGTCCCGGGCGGTGGCCGCGCCCGCCCTGGCCCCGCACGTGACCAACAGCTTCGACGGCATCGTTCAGAACCAGGCGAACAGCTGCGGCGGCCAGTGCCGGCCCAGCCCCAGCGTGGCCAGCAGCGGCACCGAACTGGCCGAGGTCACCAACGTATTCATCCAGGTGCACACCACCACGGGCGGGATCCTGTGCGGAGGCGGGGTCACGCTCAACCGGTTCTTCCGGACCACCGACCAGCTCCTGGACCCGAAGATCCAGTTCGATGCGGCGGCGCGCCGCTTCAGCATGCTGGTCACGGTCTTTCCCGCCAGTTCCACCGCGCCGGCCGCGATGTGGGTGGCCGCCAGCGACACCGCCGACGCGTGCGGAACCTGGCGGACGTACCGGCTGTTCTTCCCGAGCTCGATCGCGCCCGGCACCTCGTTGCAGGTCCCGAGCCTGGGCCAGGACCCGAACGCGTTGCTGATCTCCTTCCGCGCTCAGCCGGTCTTCACCGGGAACCCGGTGCGGTACTGGGTGTTCGGCCTGCCCAAGCCGACGATCTATGCCGGCGCGTCGGTGTCCTTCAACACGTTCGAGGTCGCGGGCGACGTGTCCGCTGCCACCAACGCCGGCTTTCCGATGGTCACCAGCCCGTTCAGCTGGTTCGTCGGCTCGATCCGCGGCCAGGGCTATCGGCTGTACAAGCTCACCAACGGCGGCGGGTCCGGCGCGGTGCTGACCGCCGTACCGGTGCCGAGCGTCCCCTGGTTCTCGCCGACCCGGGGAGCCCTGCAACCGCCCGGTGGTCTCGGCGGGCTGACGCCGACCTTCGGCGAGATCGCCAGCAACGCCTGGTTCGACGGCCGGAACGTGTGGTTCACCCATGAGATCGACAACAACGGCCACCCGTCGGTCCGCTACGGCGCGATCGACACGGTCACCGGCTTCGCCCGGGTCGGCCTGGTCAAGCGCAGCAGCACCAGCGACGACGTCAACCCGTCGATCGGTGTCGGCCTCGGCAACAACGGCCCGGTGGTCTACCTGAGCTGGATCTTCACCGACCCGGCCAACAACTTCCCGGCGTCGCTGATGACCGACGGGCTGACCAGCGGCCAGGCGGTGGGCGACCTGATCGGCTCCGGCAACCTGTACCTGGTCGGCGGGGTCACCAGCACCGGCTTCCTGTTCGGTGGCTATTCGACCACCACGATCGACGTACTGCGGGCCACCGGCGGCAACTGCGCGGCGACCGTACAGCAGTACTTCACCACCGACGGCAGCTGGAAGACGCGAATCGCCCGGCTCGGGGCCTGCCCGCCCCAGTAAGGCCTGGCGCCGCAAGCGGCGGTATCACCCGGAGCGAGGGGCCCGGGTGATACCGCTATGCCTCAGACCGGGCGAAGCTCGGTGCCCTCGGCCGGGTCGAAGGAGACCGTGAGGATCCGGTCGGCCTGCAGGTAGATCGAGAGATCGGCGGCGACGCGACTCTGGCTCGCGGTCTGGGTGACGGCGATCGCCAGCGTGCCGGCGTCGAGGTACTCGCTGAGCAGAAGTGCGTGCCGGCTGAGGAGTTCGGTCTGCTCGTCGACCGCTACGGCGACGACAATGTGCCGGGGCAGGCGTACCTGGAGGCCGGCCGCCAGACCGGTGGCGGTGAGCCCGCGTCGTGGCCGCTCGTCGACGCCGTAGACGACGATCAACTCGTCGCTGGCGGCCAGTTCGGCGAGCCCGGCTACCACCGCGGCGGCACACAGTCGGGTGTCCGGCTCGCCGAGGACCGCCACGGTGGTCGCGGTAGGGCTCGGCCCGGGGCGGAATCCGAGGGGGAGACCCAGCCCGACGGAGAGCTCATGCGTCCGGACGTACAGCACGGCGACCAGCAGCACGGCGGCCAGGACGATCCAGGCCGTGGTGTACGAATGCGTCAGCCCGTGCAGGCCGGCGAGCAGGAACGGCGGGATCAGGGCGCCGAGTGCGCCCGCGGCGCCGGTCACCCCCATCACCGCCCCGACGTTGTACGGCCGCGCGGCCTTGCTGATCAAGGCGAGCAGGGCGCCGCCGGCCGCACCGTCGCAGACGGCTATTCCGGTGATCGCCACCACCGCGAACCACCCCTGGCCCGCCAACGCGACGACCACGCAGAGGGCCGCGGCGATGCCGTAACAGACGACCAACAGCCGGGCGGTCGGGTAGCGGTCGGTCCGCCATCCGCCCGCCAGACGCGCCGCCGAGGCCAGGATGACCACTGACCCGGTGACGGCCAGGGCGTGGGACCACTCGAAGCGCAGGGCCGTGGTCAGGTAGACGGGCAGGAACAGGGCGATCGACACCATGCCGCTCAGCGCGATCATGTATAGCAGCGACACCGACGAGGTCGAGGCGAGGCGGATCAGCGTCGCGCACTCGCGCATCGGTGAGCCGCCGGAATCAACCGGCGCGGGCTCCCGGATCAGCACCGCCACCGACACGGCGAAGGCCACCAGCAACCCGGCGAGCACCAGAGCGGAGAGTCGCCCCTCGCGGTCGACGGCCCACGAGACGGCGGAGAACATCGCGGCGATCGCCGCCCCGAAGCCGAACACCCCCAGCGCCCGGCCGCGCCGGCCGTACGGGGACATCCGGGACACGAGCGCGGCACCCACGACAAACGACGCACTTCCCGTTCCCGCCGCCGCCCCGGCGCCGACCGCCACCGGCAAGGAGTCGGTCGCTCCCAGAGCGACCACCGAGGCGGCAGCCACCAGGCTGACGGCGGGCAACATCACCCGTACGCCGTACCGGTCGGTGAGCACCCCCACCGGCAGCCGCACCAGCGCGGCCACCAGCGCCGGCAGCCCGATCAAGGCAAGGTGCCAGCTCAGAGCGACACCGAACCGTTCGTGCAAGTGGGGACCGAGGAGTATCGAAGCCCTCAGATTCAACCCCAAACCGACCGTGACCAGCGCCATCATCAGCCCCGCACGCGGCAACGGTTTCCCCGAGAAAGTCATCGCCAACACATCCATCCGGTCGGGGCGCCAGCTCATCAAATCAGCCGGTCCCGCCGGATCCAAGCGCGCGCCGGCGACCCTCACTAACGATGTAATCTGACCAAGGGGCCGGCCGGTGAGGTCAGCGTCGGCCCGCCGACAGGGCGACGAGGAACTGGCCGCCGCCCGCGTCGACGCTCGCCGTCACCGGCAGCCCGGGCGCGAGCCGGGAGAATCGGTCGACCAGCCAGTCCGCCGCCTCCTGTGCGTCCTTTTTGCTCGGGCAGCGTGCGACCAGTTCGCGCCCACCCTTGCGTTCGAGGCGGTCGGCAACGGCGATCAGCGGCGCGGGCTCCACCACGTGCAGTCGGTCCGGCCAGGCGATGACCACCTTGACCGCGCCCTTGCGGGTGTTGCAGCCGCGGTGCGCGAGCCGCTCGGCAACCTTCGACTTCCGGTCGGCGGTGCGGCTGTCGACGCTGGGCCCACGCGGATCGTTCACCGACATGTCGGCGTCGACCGGCTCGTCGCACACCCAGCACCGCCAGCCGTCACGCTTCGCCACGTCATCAAGGAGACTCATCCCAGCAAAGTAGCCTCCCGGCCGCGTCCTCAAGCTCTCGGTGGTCGGCTCCGGTACGCGTTCACCGCGGCGATCGCCTCGGCCTCCGGGGCGGTCTCGGGCACCTCGTTGCGCGTCTCATACCTATCGATGCCTGCGTTCGGGCAGATGCAGGTCGGAGCCTTGACACCCGCGGAATGCCGACGAAACACTTGTGAAACTTCCGTGAGAGCGCTCTCACGAAGTCCCCCCTGCGGCTTCATCCCCCCTGCCCGGACCCCCAGTGCACCTGCGGGCAGGCAAGAAGGAAGTAGGACGGCACATGACAGTTATCCCTCGATGGCGTCGCCGCGGGTTGCTCGCGGCGCTGGTGCTGGTCGTGGTCGCCGGGCTCGGCGTCGCCGGCGCCAACCAGTTCGCCTCGGCTGCCGCGGTCACCGGTAACACCATCGCCGGTCCGGGCGGCAAATGCGTCGACGTGAGCGGCGACGACACCGGCGTCAACGGCACGGCGGTCCAGCTCTGGGACTGCCAGGCCACCAGCGCCGACCAGCACTGGACGTGGAGCGGCACCGCGCTGACCACGATCGGCCGCTGCCTGGACGTGGCGAGCGGTGGAACCGCGAACGGCACCCTGCTCCAGCTCTACGACTGCAACGGCACCGGTGCGCAGCAGTGGGCCCAGCAGGCCAACGGCTCGCTCAAGAACCCGCAGTCCGGCCGCTGCGTGGACGCTCCGGGCGGGGCCACCGCGAACGGCACCCGGCTGCAGATCTACGACTGCAACGGCACCGGGGCGCAGACGTTCTCGGTCGGGACTTCGACGACGCCCCCACCCACGGGCACCTGCCCGACCTACTCCGACACGCCGGACTTCGGGGCGAACGTGCACGTCTACGACCACTCGATGTCGGACGCCGCCATCCAGTCCTCCCTGGACAGCATCTTCAACGCGCAGAAGGACACGAACTCGGCGCAGTTCGGGACTCGTCGCGACGCGGAGATCTTCAAGCCGAGCACCACGCCGTACAACGTCGGCGCGAACATCGGGTTCAACACCTCGATCCTCGGCGCCGGTCAGAACCCCGACGACGTACGCATCAACGGCGCCGTGACGGTGGACGCGTTC
>DASWRZ010000028.1:0-8557 GCA_036402935.1 Actinoplanes sp. | reverse complement strand
CGTCCGAGACGTAGCCGGGGTTACTCGGGTCGTCGTGGAACTTCGCCGCCCGCAACGTGATCGGGTCGCCGGCGGCCAGGCCGAGCCGTTTCGCGGTCGCGACGCCGACGATCACCTCGCCCTCGCTGACCGGGCAGCGGCCGGTGACCATCCGGACGTGCGTACAGACGCCCTGGCGGAACACGAACCGGTCGGCGTACAGACGGTTGTGTTCGATGCCGATCGTCGGGTACTCGGCCGAGTAGATGTAGGTGAAGCCCGGCAGGTCGATCAGCGCGGCGCCGACCTTGGTGAAGTCGACCTGGTCGTCCACTTCGGTGCCCAGCCGGCCGTTCTGCACCGCGCTGATCACCAGGCCCCGCTCGGCCGGGTCGGCGGTCGCGATCTGCCCGGCGGCGACCGCCCGGTCGGCAGCGGTCAGATAGGCCGGCGACGCGACGGCGGCCGCCACCGCGAACAGGGCGAGCAGCGCGAGCGTGACCGACTGGCCGCGCCGCGACCAGATCATCTTGAGGACGAGCGAGATCACCGGTTGCCCTCCCGGAGCCGGCGGAGCAACGGCAGCACCGACAGGCCGGCGACGAATCCGAGCACGACCAGGGCGACCAGGCCGGCCAGGGCGACCGCGGCCGCGCTCAGCGGGCCGGGCGGGGCCAGCACGGCCCAGCCGTCGGTGAAGGCGGGCACGGCCGTCCGTGCGAGCGGGTGAGCCAGGACGGCCGCGACCAGCCCGCCGACGATTCCGGTGAGGATCAGCCCGGCGGTGCCGGCCCAGCTCGCGACCAGCGCGGCCGGCTGGGGTAGTCCCTGGACGCGCAGCGCGGCCAGCTCGTCCAGTCGCGTACGCCGGTCGACCGCCCCGGCCACCGCGAGGGCCGCCGCCGCCAGCAGCAACGCGATCGCCCCGGAGAGCAGCGCGAACCGGGAACCGGCCGAGGGTCCCTGTTGCCCCAGCCGATCCGTCCGGACCGGGATCGACCGGTCATCCACGATGGACAGTCCGTTCCGCTTGAGCGCGTCGATCACGCCCCGTCCCGCATGGGGAGCCAACCAGACCTGGAACGATCCGGTCACCGGGGCATCGCCGATGACCCGCCGGGACGCGTCGAGGTCGATCAGCACGCCGTCATTGCCGAGCACCGGCAGCGCCCGGGCCGTGCCGGCCACCCGCACCGGGGCGATCCCGGAGCCCAGCGACTGCAGGCCCGGCTGGTCGAACTGCCAGGCGGGCGGCGGCGTCCCGGCCAGCACGACCGGCAGCGGTAGCCCCTCGTCGACCGCCCAGACCTGGTCGTCGGTCTCCGTGGAGCCGCTCGGATTTTCGTCGATCTCCATCCGCAGAGCGCCGTGGGAGGCGTCGATGTCCATCCCCGCGCCGAACGTGCCGGCCCGCCAGCGGTTGATGTCGGCGAGAACCGCTCCGTCCAGAATGGTCGCCGGCGGGTCCTGCTGGGTCAGCCCGGCAACGGTGACCGCGGTCGGGAAACCGGCGGCCGAGACGCGTCCCTGGGGGTTGGGCGGCGTGGTCACCTCCCAGCGCAGGATGCGGCATCCAGGCGCGGCCGAACAGCCGGTCACCGGAGCGGTCAGGGTCTGCGCCCCCGGCCCGAGCAGTCCGAATGAGACCTGGACCGGCGCACCGCTGCCTTCGTGCTGCAGCACGAGGCCGAGAACGGCCGGCGGGTCGCCGTCGTGCTCCACGCGTACGGTCAGGTGGTTGCCGGTGACCGCCGGCAGCGGGGCCGGACCCGGATCGTCCGCCATCGCCGCCGGGAGCGTGGCAACGGAACCGTACTCGGGGCGCCAGCGGGCGACCGCGGCGAGCCGGGAGCTGTCGACCGCGAGCACCGAGGGCAGCTGCGTGGTGTCGACGACCGCCGCCATCGCCTGAGTGCCCTTCGGGTCGGCCCGGCGGACCGCCTGTTGAAGGACCGTACGGTTGGTGGCCTGCACCGTCAGCA
This sequence comes from Actinoplanes sp., assembly GCA_036402935.1. Taxonomy (GTDB): domain Bacteria; phylum Actinomycetota; class Actinomycetes; order Mycobacteriales; family Micromonosporaceae; genus Actinoplanes. Next base: position 6,596 of record DASWRZ010000028.1, on the reverse strand, counting down.
CCCGCTGGGCACCGAGCTCGGCGGCACTGCGCGCCGCCCGGTGTTCGCCGTCGGCGAGCCAGCCGCCGAGCGCGGTCGTGAACATCGCGACCGTGACGACCACCAGCGCGAACACGCGATCGGTGCCCGGCCGCCGGGACACCTGCACCGCGGTCAGGCCGAGCCGCAGCTGGCCCGCCCGCACCGCCGCACCTCCGCCGCGGTCGGCGATCCGGGCCAGCAACCGGGCCAGCAGCAACGCGACCGCCAGCGCGACCAGAGCGGGAGCGGCCAGCGCCAGGCCGTTCGCGGCGTCGCCGGCCCGGGCCTGATAGATGGCCGACACCGCCACCGCCAGCAGCAGGAGGTCGATCAGGGCCGACTTCCAGTCGCCGCGGCTCGACGTGACCTGGCGCAGCAACTCGACCACCGGCAACCGCTGGGCCAGCGCTTCGACCAGGGCCAGGGCGAGCAGGCCACCCACGAGCACCGCGGCCGCCGCGACGATCGACAGCAGGAGCGCCGACCGGCGATCGGAGGCGTCGGGCACCGGGCCGGCCAGCAACCGGGCTACCAGGTAGCCCAACGGCACCCCCACGATCGCGCCGGCCGCCAGCGGCACCAGATGTTGTCCCCAGGCCAGCCGTAGCATCCCGAGTGGGGTAGACCCGCGCAGCTTGAGCAGGGCGGTGTCGCCGCGCCGGTCGCGGCCGGTGTAGCGCCCGGCCAACCCGATCGCGAACCACGCCAGGACGAGCACCTGAAGCAGTGAGACGGTGACCGAGGTGCGTACGGTCGATCGGTCCCGCGTCACCGCTTTGAGCAGCTGTCCACTGGAGTAGACCAGGCGAAGCTGCTGCTGACCGAGCCGGGCGTCGGCGATCTCCAGAGCCGTGCCCAGGTCGTAGCCGCCGTCCCCGCGCAGCAGGGCCTCCGGCACCCGTACGTCGTAGGTGACGGTCGGGTTGGACAGCTGGCTGATCTTGAATGTGTCGATCGGGGTGAAGACCGGGTCGAGGCCGGTCGCCGCGCGGAACAGCGAGTTGCTCCAGTAGACGCCGTCCGGATCGACCGGAGTGTAGGTCGACACGATGCGGAAAGTGGCCGGCCGGGCGCCCAGCGCGGCCCACTCGGTCACCGAGTCGCCCGGGCGCAGCCCGAGCCGCTGGCTCGCCACCGCGCTGATCGAGACCTCGAGCGGTCTGGACGGGCACGGGCCCTGCAGCTCGACGTGGGCGCAGAACTGGTCGCGGTAAGCCACCGGTAGCGCGTCGGTCTGGGAGCCGCGGATGACACTCATGGCCAGCATCAGCCCGTTGACCGGTTGGGACGCGGGCAGCGGGAGCATGCTCTGCACCCGGGTGACGAACTGGTCGATGGTGTCGCGCGGGCCGCTTTCGATGCGGGTGATCACGCGTACCGACACCGTGGTCTGGTCGGCCGTGGCCGCCGCGACGTCGGCGGACGCCGCCGAGGACATGCTCGCGAACCCGAACCAGGGCCCCGCCGCGGCGACCGCGGCAGCGAGGGCGGTGAGTGCGAGCACCGTCAGAACCTGCGCGGTGCGGGTTCGCACGGCTCCAGCGATCAGCGCCAACATCCCCGGCAGGTTACGCTACCGGACCCTTACAGCCAGCCCCGTTTCTTGAGGAACAGGTAAAGGCCTCCGGCCGAGACCAGAATCAGCAGCGAGCTGAGGTAGAAGCCCCACAGTTTCTCGTAGCCCGGGTAGGGAACGTTCTGGCCGAAATAGCCGGTGAGCGCCGTCGGCACCGCGATGATCGCGGCCCACGCGGCGAGTTTGCGGGTGATGTCGTTGAGCACGTTGCTCTGCTCGGTCAGATCGGCCTGCAGCAGTCCCTCGATGCGGTCGCGCAGGTGCTCGACCTCGTCGACGGTGTGCATCGCGTGGTCCTCCACGTCGCGGTAGTAGGGCCGCAGCCCTTCGTCGACCACCCCGAACTCGGCCCGCATCGCCCGCCCGACCAGCTCCGGCATCGGCGCGACCGCCCGGCGCACCGCGGCCACCGTCTTGCGCAACACGATCGCATGCCGGCGCACGGGGCGCGGCGCGCCGCCCTCCTCGAGCAGCTGGTCCTCGACGCCGTCCATGGCGCCGTCGAGCCGTTGCGCCGCCGCGTAATGCCCGTCCACCACCACGTCGAGCAGCCCGTAGAGGAGAAAGGCAACGCCGCCCTTGGCGGCCAGGGCGGCGTCGGCATCCCACCTCTGGACGAACCGCGAGGTGTCACTCGGGCTTTTCCGTACGGTGATGAGCGCGCGCTCGGTCACGAAGGCGCTCACCTCGGTCTTGCCGAACTGCGAGGCGTCGGTGGCGATGTCGACGGCGTACACGTTGAGGAACAGATGGCCCGGGTAGCGCTCGAGCTTGGGGCGCTCGTGATCCTGCACCGCGTCCTCGATCGCCAGGGGGTGCAGGTGGAAGTCGCTCGCCACCGCCTGCAGGTCGGCGACGTCGGGGTCGAACAGGTCGAGCCAGAGCACCGCCTCGGGGTGCTCGTCGAGCAGGCCCGGCGCCTCGTCGGGTGCGAAGCCGTCGGCGACGACCTTGCCGTTCTCGTACAGTCGGGCCGCACCCTGGTTGGAGGTCACGTTCCCCACTATGCCCGCCGGGTAACCCCCGAGAAACCGCGGCCGACCTACGATGAACCGTGACTTGGCTCAATCACCTGCTGACATCGTTCTACGACGCGAAGTGGCAGGTCACCAGCGATCAGGCGATCTACTACCGCGAGATCGTCGGAAACGCCTTCGGCCTGGGCTCGGCGCTGTTCGGCCTGCGCCGCAACGCGTGGGCGTGGCCGGTCGGCATCGTCGGCAACGTGCTGCTGTTCACGGTCTTCATGGGCCAGGCGGTCGGCAACGAGCAGGGCACCCCGCTGTACGGCCAGGCGTCCCGCCAGGTCTTCTTCCTGATCACCAGCATCTACGGCTGGTGGCAGTGGCGGCGCAACCGGCGGCTGACCCACGGCACCGCGGTCGAGCCGCACTGGGCGTCCCACCGGCAGCGCCTGCTCTACGGCCCGCTCGCCGTGGCCGCGGTCGTGCTCTGCTACTTCGTCTTCCGGGCGGTCGGCGCCGGTTTCCCGGTCCCGTGGTGGTACTACCTGGCCGACTCCTGGATCTTCGTCGGCTCGATGCTCGCGACCTATGCCATGGCCCGCGGCTGGGTCGAGTTCTGGCTCTGCTGGATCGCCGTCGACCTGGTCGGCGTCCCCGAGCTGCTGCACTTCCGCTACTACCCGTCGGCGATCCTCTACGCCGTCTACGCCGCGTTCGTCATCTGGGGCTTCATCGTCTGGCTGGGCATCTCCCGCACGATCGCACCGCGGCACCTGGCCGACCCCGCCATCGAGACGGTCGCCTAGCGAACGACGAAGCCGTTCTCGGTCCTGATCGTGCGGTCGTAGCCGGCGGCCCGGTAGCGCTCCTGCGAGGTGCCGGTCGCCTGGCGCTGGTCGCGGGGCACGTCGAGCAGGTAACTGGCCTGGCCGCGGTAGGTGTCGTCGCGGCCGAGCCCGGCGTCGGTCATGGTCAGCGTGGTGGTCAGGCGGTCGGCGGCGTCGACGGTGATCGAGCCGTCGAGCGCGTACCGGTCGGCGGCCCGGATGATGCCGGCGAAGCGCGACGGCCCGGCGACCACCCCGGTCACGTCGTCGGTCCAGGTCGCCTTCAGCGCGTCCGGGTTCTCGCCGTCGCCCCAGGTGTGGGTGCTGTCGTTGCCGACGCGCTCGGTCACCGACGTCGTGACCAGGCCGTGCGAGGTGTGGAGGGAGCCGGTGGCGGAGAAGGTGTGCGCGGCGTGCAGAGCGACGCTGCCCATACCTGCGGTGACGCCGTCGGTCAGCGTGCTCAGGTGCGACCCGGCCGGCCCGCCGGTCACCGTTTTCGCGTGGGAGTCGCGCCAGCCGAGGAAGTTGATCGGGGTGTCCCAGCCGCCCTGCCCGGCCGGCACCCGCACGACGTGCACCGAAACGGTGTGGGCCCGGCCGTCGGTGAGCCGGCCGAGGAACGGGCTGAGGTCGTAGGTGACGGGCCGGATGTCGAAGGCGCGCGGGGCCGGCAGCACGTACCAGAGGTACGGGTTGGACCAGCCTCCGGTGTAGACGTGCGGGAACGGCGCCGCGATGCCGGCGACCTGCCCGTCGAGCAGTACCTGCACCTCGCGGTACGGGCCGGGGTCGGCCGGGCACGAGTAGCCGGTCGAGGTCGGCGCGGTCAGGTACCAGAACTCCTCGCAGCCGCCTCCGGAGCCGGTCGCGTAGACCTCGGCGAGCAGGCGCTCGGTGTTGCGCGGCACGGTCAGCGTGCCGGCGAGGTCCTGGCCGTCGGTGTGCTGATCGGCCAGCGGCAGGACGTCATCGGCCCACCCCGACGAACGGGCGGCCGGATAGAAGGTCAAGGTCACCTTGACATTCAGAACCCCGGTGTACGTGTCGTCGACCGTGTTGCCGAGGTACATGTTCACGGTTCCCGGCTTGGCCAGCAGGGCCGAGTACGCGGTGACGTCCTTCTCCACCGACCACTGGATGCCGTCGGGTGACGGCTCGGGCGTCGAGGTCTTGAAGATCTCGACGCCGCCCAGGGTGAGCCAGCCGAGCCGGTCGTACTGGCGGCCGGCGACCGAGCCGTCCAGCCGCAGCACCACCTTGGCCCAGGGGCCGGCGCAGGGTGCGGCATAGCCGTTCGCGTAGACGTCGTAGTTGTCGAACGCGTGGTCGACGATCGTCGCCGAGCACGACCGGGTCGGCGGCTTGGCGATCGCGGGCGCGGCCGTCCGCGGGTTGTCCCAGTCGGAGCCGAACACCGGCGGCGGGGCGGAGGCGTGCGCGGCGGGTGCCCCGGCGAGGGCGAGGAGGATTCCGGCAGCGACGGCGATCGATCTGCGCATGGCGATCACGATGCCATCGACAATGAGGCATGTCGATGGCCGGGACGTTACAGCGCCGCGAGCGCCCCGGCCGATGTTCCACTCGGCCAGGTCGAGCCGGCGAGCCGCGCGTCGCGGGCGGCCGCCGCCTCGAAGTGACCCGGCGCCCGGTCCGGAAAAGCCGGACGGGCCGGGAGCGCGAGGCGCGCCGGCCGGGAGCGCGAGGCGCGCCCGGCCCGTAACCAGCCGATCAGGCCGCGGAGGGTCCGGTGTTGACGCGGGAGCGGACGATCTCGGCGACGTGGGCGACCGCCTCGTCGAGCGGCACGCCGTTGCGCTGGGAGCCGTCGCGGTAGCGGAAGGAGACCGTGCCGGCGTTGACGTCGTCGTCGCCCGCGATCGCCATGAACGGGATCTTCTGCTGCTGGGCCGTGCGGATCTTCTTCTGCATGCGGTCGTCGGAGTAGTCGACCTCGGCCCGGATGCCTTCGCGGCGGAGCCGGTCGACGAACTCCGAGAGGTAGGAAGCGTGCTCGTCGCGGATCGGGATGCCGACCACCTGCACCGGGGCCAGCCAGGCCGGGAACGCGCCCGCGTAGTGCTCGACCAGCACGCCGAAGAAGCGCTCGATCGACCCGAACTTGGCCGAGTGGATCATCACCGGCTCCTGCCGGGTGCCGTCGGCCGCCTGGTATTCGAGGCCGAACCCGGCCGGCTGGTTGAAGTCGTACTGAATCGTCGACATCTGCCAGGTGCGGCCGATCGCGTCCTTGGCCTGCACCGACACCTTCGGGCCGTAGAACGCCGCGCCACCCGGGTCGGGCACCAGGTCGAGGCCCGACTCGACGCAGACGTCCTCGAGCACCTTGGTGGCGACCGCCCACTGCTCGTCGGTGCCGATGAACTTGTCGCTCTTCGGGTCGCGGGTGGAGATCTCCAGATAGAAGTCTTCCAGGCCGAAGTCGCGCAGCAGCGACAGCACGAAGTTGAGCAGGTGGCGGATCTCGTCGGCGGCCCCCTCGGCCGTCACGTACGAGTGGCTGTCGTCCTGGGCGAAGCCGCGCACCCGGGTCAGGCCGTGGATCACGCCCGACTTCTCGTAGCGGTAGACCGAGCCGAACTCGAACAGCCGCAGCGGCAGCTCCCGGTAGGACCGCCCGCGCGACTTGAAGATCAAGTTGTGCATCGGGCAGTTCATGGCCTTGAGGTAGTAGTCGCTGCCCTCCATGTGCATCGGAGGGAACATGGTCTCCGCGTAGTACGGCAGGTGGCCCGAGGTGTGGAACAGGCCCTCCTTGCTGATGTGCGGAGTCCCGACGTACTGGAAGCCCTCCTCGATGTGGCGGGCCCGCACGTAGTCCTCCATCTCCCGCTTGATCACTCCACCCTTCGGGTGGAAGACCGGGAGACCGGAGCCGATCTCGTCCGGGAACGAGAAAAGATCAAGCTCGGTGCCCAGCTTGCGGTGGTCGCGGCGCTCGGCCTCGGCGAGCCGGTTGAGGTACGCCTTGAGCGCGTCCCGCGACGGCCAGGCCGTGCCGTAGATGCGCTGGAGCTGCGGGTTCTTCTCGGAACCGCGCCAGTAGGCGGCGGCCGACCGCATCAGCTTGAACGCCGGGATGAACCGGGTGCTGGGCAGGTGGGGGCCGCGGCACAGGTCGCCCCAGACCCGGTTGCCGTCCTTGTCGATGTTGTCGTAGTGGGTCAGCTCGCCGTGGCCGACCTC
>DASWRZ010000027.1:0-51907 GCA_036402935.1 Actinoplanes sp. | reverse complement strand
TATACGACGCCACACGTTGGCACGGTGACCTCCCGGAGACCGAGGTGCGTCTTCCCCTACGACCTCGACCGCGGTTGATCGTGTCCCATGATGCCGGTTGGTACGGATGGTGCGCCAGAGAATCGGCAACATCGACATCGGAACGGCCGTAGTGGCACATCCCCTTCAACGTCTGGACCTGCTCGTACGGCACGGTCACCCCGCCATCGTGTAGGGTTGCTGCGGCCATTTTTCTGCTTTCTCAAGGAGTACCGCCGTGGCGAGCAACACCTCGAAGACCGCCCGCGCATCAGTCCGCGCCGGCCAGAGCACGGGCGGCGCGCTCAGCGTGCTCGGTGAGTACAAGTACCTCATCCCGCTCGCCAGTGGCCGCTTCGCATACGTGCGCAACCTGACCAACGGCAAGACCGTGCACCTCAAGACCGACTCCGAGGCCTTCGTCGAGGAGATCCGGATCCTCTCGACCGCCGGTCACGGCGCCAAGATCCGGGCCGAGCTGGAGGCCCTCGACGCCGCCAACCCGCAGGACGGCTGGTCGGCCACCGAGAAGCGCCTCGTGGACGCGGGCGTCTTCGAGGCCTGAGCAGGACAAAAGGCGCTCCCCGGCCCGGGGAGCGCCTTTTTGCATTCTCTGAAGATCATTACACTGAGATCATCCGGGCATGATCGTCGCTTAAAATCCCATTCCGGACTTTTCTCCGAAATTACGGGAGCAGGTCGACCAGACCGGTGTCGAGGTCGTAGGAGGCGCCGACGATGCGGACCCGGCCCTCGGCGATCGCGGCGGCCACACCCTCCTTCTCGCGCAGCCGGTCGACCGTACGCCGCACGTGCGCCCGCATCGCCTGCTCGGCGAGATCAGGGTTGTCGAGCCCGACCTCCTCGACGGCCGGAGCGATCTGGTCGATCAGATAGCCGATGTCACCGCCCGGCCGCTTGCCGGCCAGCAGCGCCTCGGCCGTGCCCTGCACCGCGCCGCAGCGCTTGTGGCCGAGCACCATGATCAGCGGCACGCCGAGCTTGTCGACCGCAAAGTCGACCGAGCCGAGCACCGCCCGGTCGAGCACGTGCGCGCCGGAGCGGATCACGCAGATCGAGCCGAACGTCTGGTCGAAGATCGCCTCGAGCGGGACTCTCGAGTCGATGCAGCCCAGCACGACGGCGTGCGGCTGTTGGCCACCCGAGGCAGCGGCCGCGGCCGAGACACGGTGACCGTGCTCGGGCCGGGCACTGACGAAGCGCTTGTTGCCGGACAGCAGTTCGGCCAGGGCTTCGTCGGCGTTGGTGATCGGGGGTTCCAGCGGGGCGGACGGGTCCGTCGTCATACTCGGATTCTCGTCGACTTCGGCCCGGCGAACAGCGAGTGCGAGGCAAGTCACGCGGAGCAGTCATGATCTTCGCCCGGTAGATCGGTGGCAATCGTCGTAATCGCGAGTAATGCTTATTACCCGCGGGTATTGCGGGACCCCTGCCAAGAGCGGAGGTTGCGCATGTCCGAGCGATCGGAGCTGACTCTCACCGACGGCGTCCGGCTGCGCGTCGACGCGTACGGGCCGCCCGACGCCGCAGTGACCGTGGTGCTGCTGCACGGCTGGTGCCTCGACCGCCGCACCTGGCACCACCAGATCGCGGCGCTGCAGGCGATGTCGCCCCGCCCGCGGGTGATCGCGTTCGACACCCGGGGACACGGCCGGTCGGACGCGACCGGGCTGACCTCGGCCACGCTCGGCCAGCTCGGTGACGACCTGGCCGAGGTGCTGCGGCACTACGCGGCCCGCGGCCCGGTGGTGCTGGCCGGCCACTCGATGGGCGGCATGGCGATCATGGAGTACGCGTACCGGCACCCGGTGGACTTCGCCGAGCGCGTGGCCGGCCTGCTCCTCGTCTCGACCTCGGCCGAGGGCCACACCCACACCCGCTACGGCCTCACCCCGCGCCTGGCCGCCCTGATGCGGGCGGGCGAGACGCTCGGTGCCGGCGTGCTGGCCCGCTCCGGCCCGTGGCGGCCGCACCGGGCGGTGCTGCCCGCGCTGCGTCCGGCCCTGCGCTGGCTGCTCTTCGGCGACCGGTACGACGACGACGCGCTCGGGATCACGATGCGGGGCGTCGGGCGTGCCTCGCTGCGTTCGATCGGCGGCTTCCGCTCCTCGATCGGCACCCAGCAGCGGCTCGGCACGCTCGCCGCGCTGGGCGACGTGCCGGCCGCGGTGCTGGTCGGCGACCGCGACCGGCTGACCCCGCCACCGTGCGCGCGGTCGATCGCCGAGGCGCTGCCCGGCACCGAACTGACCGTCTGCCCGGGCGCCGGCCACATGCTGCTGCTGGAGCGCCCGGCCGAGGTGTCGGCCGCGCTGGTCTCGATCACCGAGCGGGCCGCCCGCAGCACCGCCGCCGAGCGCAAGCGGCGCGCCCGGCGGGCACGGCGGACCGGGTACGACCGGGCGGCCTAACCCACCGGGCGGCCTAACCCACCGGACGGCCCGGCCCACCGGACGGTGGACAACGCCGAAAAGTGTCAGACCGGGGTGCTCTACTCGCCCCCACCCAGTGACCGGGTGGGGGGTGGGTCAGAGGGTCGCGTCGAGGGCGTCGAGAAGATCTTCGGTGCCCTGGCGGCGCTGCGCCGGGTTGTCGAGACCGTCCAGGTAGACACCCTGCTCGGTGAGGACGAAGTCGGTGCCGCCGTCCTTGCCCGCCCGCATCTCGAGGGTGGCCACCGAGACCGAGATGCGCTGCCCGTTCATGGTCATCTCGTACGTGTAGACGATCCGCTCGTCCGGCACGATGTCGGTGTAGATCACGTAGTAGCCGAAGCGGGTGCCGTCGCCGAGGACCGACACCATGCTCTCGCGGCCGCCCTCGCGGAACTCGAACACCTCGTCCTCGCGCTTCATGTCCGGCCCGCCGAACCACTTGGCCTTGGCGTCCTTGTCGGCGAACGCGTTGAAGACCCGGCCGGGGGCCGCCTTGAAGTGGCGGTCGATCACGAACGTGTCGTGCACGCTGGAACGCTCGGTCATTGCTGATCTCCTTCTTCTTCTGAATCGAGAAATTCCTCGAGGCGGTCGATGCGGTCGGCCCACAGCGACCGCCGCTCGGCGATCCACTGCTCGGCCGGCGCCAACGCGGCCGGTTCGAGCCGGCAGGTACGCACCCGCCCGACCTTCTGCGACCGGACCAATCCGCTCTCCTCGAGCACCCGCAGGTGCTGCAGCACCGCGGGCAGCGACATGGTCAGCGGCTCGGCCAGCTCCTTGACCGAGGCCGGCCCGCGGCTGAGCCGTTCGACCATCGCCCGCCGGCTGCCGTCGGACAGCGCCGCGTACACGAGGTCGAGCCGGCCCGAATAGTTAAGCACTTGCCTAACCTTTCGCACCGACGGGGCGTTGTCAAGATGTCGCCCCGCGTCGACGGCACCGGCGCGGCCGGAGTAAGTTCGATTGCTCCCCTGAAACGGGGGTCGCTCCCGAAACGGGAGCCGATACGGGAGAGAAAGCAACGGACTTGAGCGACGCCACCGTCCTGCAGCAGGAGATAGCGGTCGAACAGGAGCACGTGGATCGGGTCTACACCCGGCTCGCCGAGCTTCGCCGGGACGCCTCTCGCGCCGAGAAGGAGGGCTACCAACTGGCCGGCGTCGGCACCTTCGGCGCCCTGGTCGAGCGGGATGCCATGGTCTTCCACGCCGCCCGCCGGCGGCACGCGCTCGACACCGAGCACGAGGGGCTCGTCTTCGGCCGTCTCGACCTGAACACCGGCGCGACCCACTACGTCGGCCGTATGGGCATCCGCGACGAGTCGTCCCAGCCACTGGTGGTCGACTGGCGCGCACCGGCCGCGGCCGCGTTCTATCGGGCCACCCCGGCCGACCCGCTCGGCGTGGTGCGCCGCCGCATGATCCAGTCGAGCCGGGAGAAGGTCACCGGCATCGAGGACGACCTGCTCGACCCCGAGGCGGCACCACCGGGCATGCGGGTGGTCGGCGACGGCGCGCTGCTGGCCAGCCTCTCCAAGGCGACCGGCCGGGGCATGCGCGACATCGTCGCGACGATCCAGCGCGAGCAGGACGAGGCGATCCGCTCCCCCGCCGGCGGCATCACCGTGGTGACCGGCGGCCCGGGCACCGGCAAGACCGCGGTCGCCCTGCATCGCGCGGCCTACCTGCTCTATTCCGACCGCAGCCGGTTCGCCGGCGGCGGCGTCCTGGTGGTCGGCCCGTCGGGCGTCTTCGTCGACTACATCGCGACCGTTCTGCCCTCGCTGGGCGAGGACACGGCCACGCTGCGGTCGCTGGGCACGCTGGTGGCCGGTTACGAGGCGACCCGGACCGATCCGGGCGAGGTCGCGGCGATCAAGGGCTCACTGCGCATCCGGCGGCTGCTGGAGCGGGCCTCGCACGATGCCGTGCCCGGCGGCCCCACCGAGTTGCGCCTGCTCTACCGCGGGACGCTGCTGCGGCTGGACGGGGCCGAGCTGGAAAAGATCCGGCGCAAGGCGCTGCCCCGCGGCGCCCGGCGCAACGAGGTGCGCGGGCAAGGCTTCGACGGCGTCTTCAACGCGCTCTGGACCCAGGCCCGTCAGCTCATGATCTCCGGCCTGCCGGAGAAGGCCGACTTCGAGGCCGAGCTGGCCGACCGCGGCGACTTCCGCGAGTTCCTCAAGGCGTGGTGGCCACGGTTCACCCCGACGCGCGTCCTGCGCTGGCTGGCCGACCCGCAACGCCTCCGCGCGTACGCCAACGGCCTGTTGTCGTCCCAAGAGATCGCCATCCTCCAGGGATCTTTCGACGCCTTGGCGTCGCAGGGTCCGACGATCGCCGATGTGGCGCTGCTCGACGAGCTCGACGAGCTGCTGGGCCGGCCGCGGCGGCCGGCGAAGAAGTCCAAGAACCCGTTCCACGTCCGCGACGGCGTCCAGGAGGTCAGCACCTACTCCGACCGGCAGGCCGCCGCCCGCGCCCAGCATCTGCAGCGCGACGACGACTATCGGGACTACGCGCATGTCGTGGTCGACGAGTCGCAGGACGTCTCGCCGATGCAGTGGCGCATGATCGGCCGCCGCGGGTCGTACGCCTCCTGGACGATCGTCGGCGACCCGGCGCAGACCGCGTGGTCGGGCGACCCGGCCGAGCTGGATCGGGCCCGCGACCGCGCGCTCGGCTCCCGCAAGCGCAACAGCTACGCGCTGACCACCAACTACCGCAACTCGTCGGAGATCTTCGACGTGGCCGCCTCGGTGATCCGCACGATCATGCCCGACCTGCCGCTGCCTCGCGCGGTGCGCAGCACCGGGGTCGACCCGGTCGACGTGGTCACCGACGCCGGGGCGCTGCCCGACGTGGTCCGCGAGCTGGCCGAGAAGCAGCTGAGCGACGTCGACGGCACGATCGGCGTGATCACCCCGGTGCCGCGCCGCGACGAGGTGGCGGCCTGGGTGCGGGGCCTGCCCGAGCGGGTCCAGGTGGTCACCGCGCTGGAGGCCAAGGGCATGGAGTACGACGCGGTCGTACTGGTCGAGCCGGGCGCCCTGACCAGGGACCGCTCCGGCATCCGCACGCTCTACGTCGCGCTGTCCCGGGCGACCCAGCGGCTGACCACGGTCGGCACCGACCGCAGGTGGCACCCTTAGACACCGCTCACGGTATGGCCACGCTCACCGCGTTGTAGGTCGTGGTGGGCGTGGCCGTCGTGGTGAGGCGGGCGTTGGGCAGATAGAGGCGGTTGCCGTACTGGGCGACCGTGGTCGGCACGTCGAAGCGGACGTCCTTGGTGCGCGACTCCACGGCGCCCCGGTCGGCGTCCTTGTTCATCTTGATCTTGGTGATCGAGTTGTCGCGATTCTGCACCACGTAGAGGGTGAGGCCGCGCAGCAGCATGCCGTCGCCGTAGAGCAGCGACTCGCCGCCGAGATCGACGGCGCTGCTGCGGCCGTTGAGGCTGACCCGGAACAGCTTGCCGGTGTTGGACTGCACGACCAGCAGGTGACGGCCGTCCGGGGTGGCCACGATCCCGTTGGCGTTGGTGCCGGTCTGGTATTCGAACGACCCGGTCAGCGGCACCGGGACGGCCGCGTCGGGCAGTTCGCCGCCGGTGCCCAGGGGCAGCTTGAAGAGCACCGGGTCGGCCGAGTCGGTGAACCAGGCCGCGTTCTTCGTCAGCACCACGTCGTTGATGAACGCGCTGCCGCTCTGCAGCCGATAGGTCTTCAGCACCCGGCCGGTCGCGGTGTCGATCACCCGGGCGTCACCTGCGGTGCCGCCGGCCACGAAGAGCCGGCCCCGGTCATCCAGCTTCAGGCCCAGGGACGGAGTGCCGGTTCCGGCGCTGAGCAGCGCATTCTTTCCCGTACGCAGGTTGACCTTGAGAATCTCGCCGTTGTCCCGGGAGCCGAGGTACGCGTACGGCTGTCTGCCGATCGCGATCCCCTCGGGCTGGAAGCCGTCGGGCAGGCTCAGGGTGTCCGGCAACGCGGCGAGGGCGGGCCGGACTCCGGCGGTGAGGGTCAGCGCGGTGGCGAGCGCGAGCGCGAGGGCACGTCGGAGCAGGGTCATACCGTGATTTCATCCGGCCGCGCGCGAACGGATGCCCTAGTTGCACAAACTGATGTGGCGATCACCACTCCGAACGGTGCACCCTGTTCACACCGGTCACCAGGTGCGGCGACCTCCGCCCTGATCTCGGCGTCATCCCTACGCTTGGTGGCCATGCACACACGGAGGGAAAGCGATATGGCCGTCATCCACCAGCCCCGGGTCGCCTGGGACGGCGCTCGCGCGATCGTCCGGGCGGCCGGCAGTGCGCACTACGAGGGTTTCGCCAATCGCCTGCTGCAACGACTCGGCAGCGGGGTCTACGGCGACTTCGCCGACACCCGCCAGCGGCTGCTCACGGCGTACGTCGAGACGGGCGGCGACCGCTACGCCGCCGACGTCGAGGCGGGCAAGTGGCGGGTGCGGCTGGAGGACCTGCTGCGCGAGCGCCCCGAGCTCAGTGTGGTGATCCTCGACCTGACCGCGGAGGCGTTCGAACGCTGATCGACCCTCGTCCGGCGGCCTGCGCTCTTGCGGCGACCTGGGCCTTTGCGGCGACCTGGGCTCTTGCGGCGCCTTGGGCCCAAAGGCTCCGGCCGTCGGAATGACGCCTGTTTGGCGGAAGCCGCCCGCGACTTATGGCTAAAGGCCACAATGTCGGATATGAGTGACGCTCGGGTCATGGTCTTCGCACCCGCCCCACAACTCACGGTCACCATCGAGCAGCAGCACGACGATCCCGAACTGCACGTCCATCCGGGCGGCCAGGGCATCTGGCAGACCCGGATGATCACCTCCCTCGGGGCCGAGGTGATCCTCTGCGCCGCGGTCGGCGGCGAGGTCGGGCGGGTACTCAAGCCTCTGCTCGACTTCAAGGGCGTCACCCTGCGTACGGTTCCCCGCGAGACCGGCAGCGGCTGGTACGTGCACGATCGCCGGGACGGCACCCGCCAGGAGATCGCCGAACGGCCGGGCACCCCGCTCACCCGGCACGAACTGGACGAGCTCTACAACCTCGCGCTGGCCGAGGGCCTGCGGGCCGGCATCGCCGTGCTCAGCGGCCCCGCCCACCCGTCGGTGATCCGCGCCGACGTCTACAACCGGCTCGCCGGCGACCTGCGGGCCAACGGCTGCAAGGTGATCGCCGACCTGTGCGGCAAGCACCTGCAGGCCGTGCTCGAGGCGGGCCTGGACGTGGTCAAGATCAGCCACGAGGAGCTGATCGCGGACGGCCTGGCCACCGACGACTCCGACGAGCAACTGTCCGGCGCCCTGGTCAAGCTGCACGAGAAAGGCGCCGAGTCGGTGCTGGTCTCCCGCGCCCACAACGGGGCGCTGGCCCTGTTCAACGAGCAGATCTACCGCGTCGGCGTCCCCAAGCTGACCAGCGCCGACCATCGCGGGGCCGGTGACTCGATGACCGCGGGCGTCGCGGCCGTGCTCGCCCGGGGCGGCGACATGAGCCAGGCGGTCCGCACCGGGGCCGCCGCGGGCTCCCTCAACGTCACCCGGCACGGGCTCGGCACCGGCCATCTGGACGCGGTCCAGGTGCTCACCGAGCGCGTTCAGCTCACCCCGATCAAGAAGGCGCGATGACAACCAGTCTGAGAATCCTGGTCACCAACGACGACGGCATCGATGCCCCGGGCCTGCGCTGGCTGGCCCGGGCGGCCGCCCGGGAGGGGCACGACGTCGTGGTCGCGGCGCCGGTGACCGAGGCGAGCGGCAGCAGCGCGGCGATGACCGCGATCGAGGAACACGGCAAGATCATCCTGCACAAGCGCGAGCTCACCGGGGCCAAGCACATTCCGGCGTACGCGGTGGCCGCCTCGCCCGCCTACATCGTGCTGCTGGCCCTGCGGGAGGCGTTCGGGGAGCCGCCGGCGATGGTGCTGTCCGGCATCAACCGGGGAGCCAACGCCGGGTCGGCGGTCGTGCACTCGGGGACGGTCGGGGCCACGCTCACCGGGTCGTACGCCGGTCTGCACGGGCTGGCGGTGTCGCTGGACGTGCTGTCGCCGCGGCACTCGACGTCGCGCAGCGGCGGGGCGGCGATCAGCGCCCTCGACCACGAGATGGACGAGAAGCGGCACTGGGGCAGCGCGGCCGAGCTGGCGGTGCGGCTGATACCGACACTGCGGCACACCGCGACCGGAACGGTCTTCAACCTCAACGTGCCCGACCTGCATCTCGACGGGATCCGTGGGCTGCGGCGGGCGGCGCTGGCCCAGTTCGGGCAGGTGCAGATGAGCATCGCCGAGGCGGGCGAGGGCTTCGTGCGTACGGCCGTTCAGGCGGCCGACGAGACCCTGGAGCCGGACACCGACCTGGCGGCCCTGGCCGAGCACTTCGCCGTGGTCACGCCGATCAGAGCCCCGGTAGAGGCCTCGGACGTCCGCTTCAGCCTGGAAACGATCAAAGTGCAGTCCCCGGCGATCTGAGGGTTTTCAAGCGCGACCGGGCTCCCGGCGATTGCCGCCGGTGTCATGGCAGATGATCTTCCGACGCCCGCCGGATCGGCGGGGGGCAGAAAATCATCTCCCATGACACCGGGTCCCCGACAATCGGCCCCGCCGAGCGGAGCCGGGTTGACTCAAGCGCCGCTTACGGCAGGCTCCGGGTCGGAACCGGCGCCGCCGCCGAACGGCATCGGGTTACCGAAGAGGCCGAGCAGGCCGGTCACCCAGAGTTGGCGGTGAGCGAACCGGCTGGGCCGGGTCACGATCAGCTTGACCTCACTGACCGCGGCGAGCTGGAACGCGGCGACAAGCGCGCTGATGCCCACGGAGTCGATGAAGGTCACGCTCTGCATGTTGAGCTCGATGCGCTCGGGTAGCCGGCCCTCGGTGAGCTGGGCGGCCACGGCTTCGCGGATTTCGTACGCGTTCTCGACGTCGATCTCACCGCTCGGTGCGACTTCCACCACGCCGTTGGCAAGCGTCGACGTCATTATCGACAGCGTCACGCCACTTCCCTCCACCCACCCGGAACCGCTCCGGGCGTCTCTCCTCTTGTGCTCGGGCCGCGACGCAGCGTAGTGCATAGCGCGCACTCCCCAGCATCAGGGGCAACCGAGGCTACCCCCGAAAGGTTCGGTGAAACTGCCC
The DNA here is from genome assembly GCA_036402935.1 of Actinoplanes sp. GTDB lineage: Bacteria > Actinomycetota > Actinomycetes > Mycobacteriales > Micromonosporaceae > Actinoplanes. Next base: position 42,271 of record DASWRZ010000027.1, on the reverse strand, counting down.
GAAACGTTAGGCGCCGAACCTGTCAGTCGCCTGAGCGACCCGTGTGAACCGCGTCCAGACTACCGGCCCCTGTCCAGTCGATTAGCCGAACGTGACGGCGTCCACACCGGACACGTTTGCCGAATAATGCGCCTGGGCAGGGGTAATGGCAACAGGCGCAGAGAGGTGACCGAGATGTTCTCGAGCAGGAACAAGGCCGAACGGACGACCGCGCAGGCCTGGGACTACCTGTCGTCGGCCATGACGACGGCCGGGGACACCGCCCAGGAGCTGGGCGGACACACCGCCGACGCCGCGGCGAGGTTCGCCGACCAGGCCGGGAAGATCGCTGACCGGGCCGGTCAGCGAGGTCAGAAACTTGGCAAAACCAGTCAGAAACTGGCCGGAAAGACCCAGAAGCGGGGCCGCAAGCTGGCGAAGAAGGCCAACAAGCGCGGATCGGCGCTGGCCGGCGTCGCGAGCGAGAAGGCCGACGTGGCGTGGAGCCGGGCCAACGCGGCCGCCGACGCGCTGGCGGGACGCAAGCGCCGCCCGTGGGGCCTGCTTGTCGGGGCCGGGCTGCTGGGAGGGGCGATCGGGTTCGCGGCCGCCGGAGCGGTGCGGGCCGCCAAGGAGCGCGAGGCCGAGACCCACGAGCTGGAGATGGCCGGCAACACGGTGATCGTGACCCCTTCGTACGACGATTGAGCCGCACGGCGGGACGTGTATGGCCGCCGGACCGCCCGGCGGCCCTACCCTGTCCAGATGAACGCGCAGTTCTTCGCCACCGCCGACGAGCTGCGGGCCTGGTTTCACGAGCACCACGAGACCGCGCCCGAGCTGTTCGTCGGCTATTGGAAGAAGGGCACCGGCGGCACCGGGGTCAGCCATCCCGAGGCGATCGAGCAGGCCCTCTGCTTCGGCTGGATCGACAGCGTCGCCCGGCGACTCGACGACCGGCGCTACCAGGTGCGGTTCACGCCGCGGCGCCGGAGCAGCGTGTGGAGCGCGGTAAACGTGGCCAAGATCGCTGAATTGACCGAGCGCGGACTCATGCATCCCGCGGGTGTGCGAGCTTTCGAGCTCCGCAAACCCGACCAAGTAGCCGTCTACTCGTACGAAAACCCAGAATCAGCGCAGTTTACCGCAGAACAGACCGCCCTCTTCCGGGCGAATCCGGCCGCCTGGGAGTGGTTCTCCCGGCAGACCCCGGCCTACCGGAGATCCGCCACACACTGGGTGGTCACGGCCAAGCGCCCGGAGACCCGGGCCCGGCGACTTGCCCAGCTCATCGCCGACTCCGCCGACGGGCGGAAAGTCCCCCCACTCATCCCCCGATAGTCACACCGCTCTGTACAGTTGAGCGTCGTTTGATTGCCACCCCATCAGATAAGGTCCGTCGGTGCTCACTGCGGGACACCTCCTCGGCAACCGGTACCGGTTGGACGAGCGCATCGCCACCGGCGGGATGGGCGATGTGTGGAAGGGCACGGATGTCGTGCTCGGCCGCGTCGTCGCCGTGAAGGTGCTGCGCACCGCCATGCTGTCCGACCCCGAGTTCGCGGCCCGGTTCTACGGCGAGGCCCGCATGATGGCCGCCTTCCGGCACCCGGGCGTGGTCGAGGTCTACGACTACGCGAGCGCCGACGACACCGACGACGAGCAGGTCGCCTACCTGGTCATGGCGTACGTGGAGGGCGAGCCGCTCTCCAATCGGGTGAAGCAGGGCCCGATGGGCGTCACCGAGACCATGACGATCGTCGCCCAGGCGGCCGACGCGCTGCACGCCGCCCACGAGGCCGGCACGGTGCACCGCGACGTCAAGCCGGGCAATCTGATCGTCAAGCCGACCGGGGCGGTCGTGCTGGTCGACTTCGGCGTCGCCCGGTCGGCCGCGGTGACCAGCGTGACGCAGGCCAACGCGATCGTCGGCACCGCCCTCTACATGGCCCCTGAGCAGGTCGCCAAGGGCAACGTCTCGCCGGCCACCGACATCTACGCGCTCGGCGCGGTCGCCTACCACTGCCTGGCCGGGCACCCGCCGTTCGACGGCGACAACGCCCTGCAGGTCGCGCTGCGCCACCTGGAGGACGAGCCCGAGCCGCTGCCCCCGCACGTACCGCCGCCGGTCCGCGAGCTGATCGCCCGGGCGATGGCCAAGCAACCGACCGACCGGTTCCAGAGCGCCGAGGAGTTCGCCGCGGCGGCGGTCGCGGCGGCCGGCCCGCTCGACTGGAAGAAGCTGACCGGCACCTCGCTGACCGCCCCCATGAGCCCGGCCGCGAGCAGCGGGCTCACCGCGCCGATGAGCCCGGCGCCCTCGTCCGCGACCCGGGCCGTGCCGCTCCCCCGCGAGCTGCTGGTGCCGGCCTCGGCGCCGCAGTCGGCCTACACCAGCTCGGCCTCGCTCAACCGGCGGCCGCCGCGCAGCCAGACTGCTCTGCTGGTCGGCGTGATCGCGATGATCGTGCTGGCCGGCGGGCTGGCGCTGGCGATCTTCCTGCGCCCGGAAAAGCCGGCGCCGAGCTCGAGCACGCCGACGGCCACGCCGACCGCCCACCCGAACGACAACGTCGCGACGGAGCCGTCGCTCGGTGTCGTGCCGCCGCCCGTGTCGACAACGCCGCACCGCAACCCGAACGGGCAGAGCCAGCGGCCGAGCCGCTCGGCCTCGGCCAGCGCGTCGTCGAGCAAGCCGACCACAACGCCGCCGACGACCACGCCGACCACACCCCCGACGACCACGCCCACGACCACGCCCACCACCACGCCGCCGACGACCACGCCCACGACCGACCCGGCCGGGGGAACCGGCAACGGCGGGACTTGACCCTGACACCGTGTCAGGGCGGAAGGTGAACACACCATGTTCACTATCGGAGACTTCGCCGGCCTCGGCCGGGTGTCGGTGCGGATGCTGCGTCACTACGACGCCATCGGCCTGATCCGCCCCGCCCGAGTCGACCCGCACAGCGGCTACCGCTACTACACCGCCGCTCAGCTGCGGGTGCTCAACCGGGTGATCGCCCTCAAGGATCTCGGCTTCACGCTCCAGCAGGTGAAGTCGATGATCGAGGACAAGGTCGAGCCGACCGAGCTGCGGGGCATGCTGCGGCTGCGGCGGGCCGAGCTGGCCGCCCAGGTCGATCGGGACGCCGCCCGCCTGGCCCAGGTCGACGCGCGTCTGCGCCTGATCGAGACCGAGGGCCACATGGACACCGGCGACGTCGTCCTCAAGGACGTGCCGGCGTTGCGGGTCGTCGAGCTGTCGGCGACCGCGGCCAGCTACGACGACGCGGTGTCGATCTCGGAGAACCTGAGCCCGCTCTACCCGCGGCTGCTGGAGCTCATGAAACAACACGGCATCCCGATGACCGGGGCGCCGATCGGGTACTACGAGCCGGCGCCGGTCGAGCCCGGCGACGAGACGATCTCGGTGCACGCGGCGTTCCCGGTCGCGCCGGGCGCCGGCTCGCCGGGTCTCGGCTCGGCGGGTCACGGCTCGGCGGGTCACGGCTCGGCGGGTCCCGGCTTCGAGGTGGTCGCGCTGCCGGCGCTCGGTCCGGCCGCGACGGCGCTGCACATGGGCAGCATGATGGAGGCCATGGGCACGGTCCAGAAGATCGCGAACTGGATCGACGACAACGGCTACCGGCCGGTCGGGCCCGGCTTCGCCCGCGAGATCTACCTCGAGTGCCCGCCCGGCGACTTCGACCAGTGGATCACCGAGCTGCAGGTTCCCGTGAGAGCACCCGAAAACTAACCTCAGGTGGGCCTGCGGGCCGCCGATCAAAGCGGTGCCGCAACCGAGCCGCTACCCGCGGAGGCCCCCTCGCGATGACCACCCAGATCCCGTACGACCCCGGGTCGGCGCGGCCGATGCCCGAATATCCGGCGTCCCCGCCGTGGGCCGAGCCCGCGCCGGCGGCCGCTGCGGAACCGCCGCCGCCGACCGGCACCCCGCACACCCAGCACGGGCAGCTGATGGTGCCCTACCCCGAGCTGATGCACGGTGCCGGACGGCCGAACCCGCCGACCTGGCTGCCGGTGGCGCTGGTCAGCCTGTTCCTGGCGCTGGCCGGCGGGATCGCCGCGGCCGCGGTGGCCACCGACCACCTCGGACTGGTCTGGGGCGTACTGGCCGGTGCGTGCGGTGGTTCCCTCGGGCTGCTCGGCGCCACGATGGCGGCCCGGCGGGCCGGCAAGGCCCGGCGACACGGCAACCCGCGGTATCCGTACTGGCTGGCCTTCGGGCTGACGCTCGTCGCGGCCGCGGTGCCCGGGCTGTACGCGGTCGGAGTGACCGCCGGCATCGTGCAGTCCCAGGTGGTCGAGCCACGGGTGCAGCGAATGGTCGAGCAGAGCCTGGTGCGCAGTGGGCGCGTCTCGGTGCTGGACGGCGGCACCGTCGAGAGCGCCGAGTGCCTGCCGGTCGAGGCGCGGCGTACGAACGACGGGTTGCGGGAGTACACGTGCTCGGTCGCGCTGAGCTCCGGACGAACCGGAACCCTGCAGCTGACGGCCGACCGTAAGGGCAAGTGGACATCGATCGTCGCGAAGTAGACGGGGCAGCGGGCCGCTCACCTGTCGAGGTAATCTCACGCGCCCGAAAACATGTCTCCACGAGGTGAAACGTGTCCCAGCCCCAGCCCCAGCCGCCCGCCGTGCCCCCTGCCTACGGGCCGCCGCCTGGTTATGGGCAACAGCCCGCTTACGGGCCGCCACCCGGCTACGGGCAGCAGCCCGGCTATCCGACCTCCCCCGCGCCGCCCTACCCGGCTCCGGCCGGGTACGGCGGGCAGCTGCCGATGGTGTCGTGCCGGTTCTGCGGCAGCGTCCCGGCCGTCGCCATGACCTTTCGCGGTCACCAGGGCATGATCGTGATGATGCGGTTCCTGCGGATGGAGGGCCCGTTCTGCCGCGACTGCGGCCTCGGCACCTTCCGCCACATGACCTCGCGCACGCTGGTGCAGGGCTGGTACGGCTACGGGTCCTTCGTCGCCACGCCGATCACCGTGCTGGTCAACCTGTTCAAGCGCAACAAGGTCGCCCGGCTCGCGCCGCCGCAGCCCAACCCGTTCGGGCCGAGCCGCCGGCCGATGGACCCCGGTCCGCGGCTCCTCGCCCGCCCGATGACCTGGCTCGGTCTCTGCGTCCCGGTCGTGGTGCTCGGCATCCTGGTCGCGGCGATCGCCTCCAGCGGCAGCTGACAACGGCCTACATCGAACTCGGCACGTCGATGCCGAGCAGCGTGAGCCCCTGTTCGAGAATCCGGGCGGTCCGGTCGGCCAGCGCCAACCGGCTCGCCCGGGTCGCACCCTCCGACCGCAGCACCGGGCACTTCTCGTAGAAGACCGAGAACGCCACCGCCAGGTCGTGCAGGTAGGCGGCCAGCCGATGCGGTTCCCGCCGGTCGCCCGCCGCCTGTACGGCCGGCTCGAAGCCGAGCAGGGCCAGCGCGAGTGCCCTCTCGGCCGGTTGCCCCAGCACGACCGGGCCCGGAGCCGTCTCGACGCCGGCCCGCTGGAACATCGACCGGATCCGGGCGTACGCGTACTGCAGGTAGGGCCCGGTGTTGCCGGTCGACGCCAGCATCCGATCCCAGTCGAAGACGTAGTCGCTGCGCCGGTCGGACGACAGATCGGCGTACTTGATCGCCGCCATGGCGACCGCGTGCGACGACGCCCGCGCGTCGGCCTCGTCGAGCAGGCCGCTGAGCTTGACCGACTCCCCGGACCGGGTCCGCAGCATCTTGCCGTCGGTGCCCAGGACGGAGCCGAAGTCGACGTGTTCGGCCGGCACTTCCGGGGTCAGCCAGCCGGCCATCCGGGCGACCGCGAAGACCATCGCGAAGTGGGTGCTCTGCGGGGTGCCGACCACGTACAGCAGCCGGTCGGCCTTGAGCTCCCGCACCCGGTAACGGACCGCGGCGAGGTCAGTCGCGGCGTACCCGAAACCGCCGTCACTCTTGCGCACCAGCAGCGGCAGCGGCTCGCCCTCACGACCGGCGAAGCCGGGCGGGAAGGCGCAGAGGGCGCCGTCGCTCTCCACGAGCAGGCCCTTGGCGTCGAGTTCGTCGAGCACCGACGGCAGCTGATCCTGATAGAAGCTCTCGCCGACGAAGTCGCCCGGGCGCAGCGTGACGCCGAGCCGGTGATAGGCGTCCATGAACGCCTCCTCGGACTGGGCGACCAGCCGCCGCCACAGCTCCCGCGACAGCGGATCGCCGCTCTGCAGCGCGACGACCCGCAGCCGGGCCCGCCGCCGGAAGTCCTCATTCGAGTCGAACCGCGCCCGGGCCTGGCGATAGAGCCGGGTCAGGTCGCCGAGCGAGTGGCCCGCGCTTTCGCCGGTCTCGACCAGGTAGGCGATCAGCATGCCGAACTGGGTGCCCCAGTCGCCGAGATGGTTGACCCGGACGACCTCGTGCCCCTGCCACCCCAGGATCCGGGCCAGCGCGTCGCCGATGATCGTCGAACGCAGGTTGCCGACGTGCATCTCCTTGGCCACGTTGGGCCCCGAGTAGTCGAGCACGATGCGCTCGGGGTTTCCGGCCGCCGCCTCCACCGGCGAGCCGACCGCGGAGGCCAGGAAGCCGTCGTCGACCCTCAGATTGAGAAAACCGGGGCCGGACACGTCGATCGCGGCCAGGCCGGACAGGTCGGCCGCCGCCGCGACTTCGTCCGCCATCTCCCTCGGTGGCCGGTGCAACGCATGGGCCAGCGCGAGCACCGCGTTCGACTGAAAATCAGCGTGCTGGGAGACGCGTACGGCGGGATCGACCGGCCGGCCCGCGACCGCGGAGAAAGCGCTGGAAAGCCGGTCGGCGAGGAGAGCTTCGAGATTCATGACCATTCCCGTCATCGAGGACGGGTCGTCGGTCGGTGTCACGAGCGGGCACCGGCGGGTCGACCCGCCGGGGCAGTGCAGCAGTCAGCGGCGGTCGTCGGGCCGACGACGTCGCGCGCTGGAGAACCGCATGGCGCAGACTGTAACCCATGGTGTGGGAACCGGGGGACGCCGGCGCGTTCCGGCTGCCGTCCGGCCGGACGATCCGCGGGCGCGGCCTGCGGGACCCGATGCCGTCCGGCCACCCGCCGTCGTACGGGGTCTATCTGCTCGGCGAGGAACCGCCCGAGTTCGGCTGGACGAGCCGGTGGATCCCTTGGCCCGACTTCCGGTTACCGGTTGATCCGGCGTACGCGAAAGAGGTTTTGATCGAAGCCTGGCGCCGCAGCGGGAGCGAGCGGGTCGAGGTCGCCTGCGGCGGCGGCCGCGGACGCACCGGAACCGCTCTGGCCTGCATCGCCGTGCTCGACGGAGTGCCGGCTTCCGCGGCCGTCGCGTTCGTGCGCGAGCATTACCATCCGCGCGCGGTCGAGACCCCGTGGCAACGCCGGTTCGTGCGGCAATTCGGGGCAACCGGAAACTAGGGCGACGATCAGAAGCGGCCATTAATCTGGACCCGGACGCCAGTGCGGACCCTGGGGGCATCATGATCGTCGTCGAGCGCACGTTCACCGTCGAGACGACCCCGGCGTCGGCGCTCGCCTACCTCATGGACTTCGGCAACACCCAGGAGTGGGACCGGGCCGCCCGGCAAACCGTCCGGAACGGCTCCGGCCCGCTCCAGCCCGGAGCGACGTGGCGGCAGGCCTGCCGCATCTTCGGCATCACCGCCGAGCTGACCTGGACCCTGATCGAGGCGACCGGCGGGCGGCTCGTCTTCCACGGCCGTAACGAGGGCGCCACCTGCACCGACACCGTCGTCGTGCGGCCGGCGCCGGGCGGCACCGAGGTGACGTACCGCGTCGAGCTGGAGATGCACGGCCTGGCCAAGCTGGCCACCCCGGTCATGAAGATCGAGTTCGAGAAGCTCGGCACGGAGAGCGCGGCCGGCCTCAGCCAGGCGCTCAACCGGCTCTCCGCGCCGGCCTGGCGGCCGTCGGCGATTCCCCCTCCGGCGCCGGCTTAGCGGCGCACCAGCACTCGGACGTACGCGGCGGGAAGCTTCGCCGTGCCATCGGTGGCGACGTTGTGCCGTTCCGCGAGCTCGACCAGGTCTTCGTAGAGCGCCTTGTCGTCGCCCTTGAGTGCTTCGAAGGCCTTGACCGTCGGGCCGTAGTGAACCTTGAAGTAGTCGGCGAAGGCGACCGCGCTCTCGAAGCGGAAGACGAACGTCCGCGGAACTATCTGGACCTCTCGGTCGAACAGCTCCCGGAGGCGCGCCTCGCTACCCCACTCGACCGGGCCGCGGATGCCGGGCGGCGGCGGCACGCGGCGGCCGACCGTCCGGAACATCTCGCCGATGAAGCCCTCCGGGGTCCAGTTGGCCATCGCGATCGTCCCGCCCGGACGGCACACCCGCAGCAGCTCGGCCGCGGTCTGCTCCTGATCGGGAGCGAACATCGCGCCGACCACCGACAGCACGGCGTCGAACGTCGCGTCCGGGTAGGGCAGGTGCTGAGCGTCGGCGACCGAGGTCTCGAGGGACAGGTGCTCGGCGGCCGCCCGCTGGACGGCCCGGTCCAGCAAGGCGGGTACGTAGTCGGTGGCGGTCACCCGGCACAGGCAGCGGGCGGCCGCGATCGCGGCGTTCCCGGTGCCCGCCGCGACGTCGAGGACCTTCGCTCCAGCGGAAAGATCAGCGGCCTGCACGGTTTCCTCGGCGATCGGGTGGATGAGCGCGGCGACGGCGCCGTAGTCGCCGCTCGCCCAGGTCTGCTGCTGCTTGGCGGTCAGGCCGGTCAATGTCGGAACAGTCATGGGGAGGACGCTAAAAGCCCGGCTGGGACGGCACATGGGGAGAACTCCCCAGGTTGGCGCGGAACTCGGCCGCGGCCTGGCCCCGGGAACGTACGCCCAGCTTCGCCAGCACCGCCGAGACGTGATGGTCGACGGTCTTGGGCGACAGGGTGAGCTTCGCGGCGATCTCGGTGTTGCTCAGCCCCTCGGCGATCAGGGCGAGCACCTCACGCTGCCGCCCGGTCAGCCCGGCCGGGTCGCGCGCGGTCGCCGGACGGGGACCGCGCGGGGCGGACCGGCCGGCCGCCCGCAGCCGGGCCCGCAGCCGCCGGGCCGAGCCGACCGCACCCAGCCCGTCGAAGATGCGCAGGGCGTTGGCCACCGCGTCGGGGTCGCCGTAGGACAGCGCCTCGGCCTGGGCCCAGGGGCAGCCGCGCGCCACCCACTCGCGCGCGGATGCCGCCCAGTCCCCGGCCAGCAGCAGCCGGAACGGCCGTGCCACCGAGTCTCCCAGGCCGCCCGACCAGCCACCACCGTCGCCCGGCCGCTCGGCCGGGCTGCCGCTGCCTGGCCGCTCGGCCGGGCTGCCGCCGGCTGGCCGCTCGGCCGGGCTGCCGCCGGCTGGCCGCTCGGCCGGGCTGCCGCCGGCTGGCCGCTCGGCTTGCTCGGCCGGGCTGCCGCCGCAGCGCCACTCCCAGAACGCCAGTTCGCCGGCGAACCAGGTGTGACCGACGCGTTCGGCGACCGCTCTTCCGCGCCGGGCCGCCTCGGCGGCCCGGTCGTCTTGTCCGGAGAGCCAGAGCGTCTCGGCCAGCGCCAGCGCCGCCGGACCCACATACTGGATCTCGTCGGCCCGGTAGGCCCGGTCGGCGGCCAGCGTGGCGTCGTCCAGGGCGCCCGCTTCGCCGCGCCGCGCCCGCAGCAGCGCGCGCACGGCCAGGGCCGGAACCAGGGCGGCGCCCGGCTGTTCGGGGCCGGCCAGCACCCGCGCGGCGTCCTCCCCGGCGGTGTCCCACTCGCCCTTGAGCAGGTGGATGCGGGCCCGATAGCCGAGCACGTGGCGCTCGTAGCCGTCGAGGTCGCGGGCCGTCAGGTAGGGCAGCAGACGGTCCATGACCGACAGTGCGGTGTCGAGGTCGTAGCGATCGGTGGCCAGGGTGGCGAGGTTGACCAGCGCCCGGGCGGCGTGATCGGGGAAACCGGCCGCGGCCGCTTGCTCGTGGGCGTGGAGCAGGTCGGCCACGCCCGCGGGATCGCCGGCCATCAGGCGGCTCGATCCGATGTTGACCCGGGCGTGCAGTTCGGTGCCGCGGTCGCCGAACCGGGCCGCCAGGGTCATCGCGCGCGAGCCCCAGTCGATCGCCGGAGCGTGCTGCTCGGCCAGCATGAGCAGCTGGGAGAGGTTGCTGTAGGCGGCGGCGAGGGCCGCCGAGGGCGGCACCGACCCGAGCACCTCGACCGCCCGCCGGCCGGCCGTCATCGCCTCGTCGGGGCGGCCGTTCCACCAGTTCAGCCGGGAGACCCAGCGCAGGTCGTCGCCGATCGGCACGGCGTCGCCGCCGGTCTCGCGCAGGGCCAGCGCGTCGAGCCGGGCGGTGAGCGCCTCGGCGGTCGACCCGGCCAGGTAGGCGGCGTGCGAGTAGCCCTCGAGCAGCTCGGCCCGCTCGGCCGCCGGCCGATCGGCGGCGACCCGCAGGGCGGTCTCGTAGTGGGACACGGCCTGCTTGTGCGCGCCCAGGCCGGCGGCCCGGCGGGCCGCCACCGGGGCCCAGCGCAGCACCGCGGCGTCGTCGCCGGCGTGGTGGGCGTGGTGCACCAGACGGGCCGGGTCGACGCCCGGGCGGTCCCGCAGAGCGGCCAGGACCCGGCGGTGCAGGGCCGCCCGGCGGACCGGGGACAGCGTCTCCTCGACCGCGCGGCGCAGCAACTCGTGGCGATAGGTCAGATCACCGCCCGACTCGGTCAGGACGCCCCGGGCAAGGCACTCGTCGGCCGCCGCGGCCGGGTCACCGCCCGAAGACGAGACGCCGCTCGAAGACAAGACGCCGCTCGGAGACAAGACGCCGGCCGGAGACGAGACGCCGGCCGGAGACGAGACGTCGGCCGGAGAGCTGGGCGCGGATCGGGCTGCCGCCGGGGCCGGGTCGAGCAGCCAGGGCTCGGCGTGGCCGGGGACGACCGCGACCAGGCGCGCCACCTCGCGGGCGGGGCCGGAGAGTGCGGCGACCCGGGAGAGGATCAGATCGCGTACGGTCGGCGGGACGTCGCCCGGCGGGGCGGCCAGGACCTCGGTGACCAGCAGGGGGTTGCCGCCCGTCGCCGCGTACAGCTGGGAGCCGGACCGATCGGCCCGGCGCGCGAGGATCGCGACGGCCCGGCGGCTGAGCGGTGGGAGCGGGACCCGGCGGACGATGCCGGGCGGCAGCCCGGCGAGGACGCCGCGCAGGCGGTGCTCGGGGCCGATCTCGTCGTCGCGGAAGGTGATCACCAGGAGGGCGCGGCAGAGCGCCAGGCGGCGGCCCAGGAACGCGACCATGTCGAGGGTGGCCTCGTCGGCCCAGTGCAGGTCTTCGAGCACCAGCACCGGCCGGGCGGTCTGCGGCGGCCGGTCGAGGGCCTCCAGCAGCAGGTCGAACGACTCGGCGCGCGGGCCGTGGCCGAGTGAGTCGCGCAGGCGTCCGCCCAGGCGGCGGGCGATGTCGTGCAGCGGGCCGAGCGCCCGCGGGGTGAGCAGCGGGTCGCACGCGCCGAGCAAGAGGTCGGCGCGCGGACCGGCTGCTTCGGCGAACGCGGCGATCAGTGCCGACTTGCCGGACCCGGCCTCGCCGCTGAGCACGGCGACCCGGCCGCCGGCGACGCTCTCGGCGAGCAGTCGTCGCAGGTCGGCCACCGCATCGGCCCGTTCGAGAAGCTCCATCCACCATGACGCTAGGCCGGGGACGCGGCGGTAACCAGCGCCTTTTGGACAGTCGTCCGGGTTCCTCCGGGTCAATGGTGGGCTAGGGTCTGGCCCGTGCCGGTGATGACTGTGGCCTCCGAGCGGACCCAGGCGCGCCGCAGCCTGATGGCCTGGCTGTCGACCGTGCTGGTGGCCCTGACCTGCGCGGCCGCGACCGCGGCGGGTGCCGCCTGGGTGGGTTGGCGGGCGGCCGGGCCGCTGCCGTCCGATGTCCAGGCGCGTGAGATCGTGGCGCCGCTGGTGCCCGGAGCGCCGGTGCGGCTGGGCCAACGCGACGACTCATTGTTCGGCTATTCCGGTGGCGGCTCGCTGAGCCGGCTGCTCGGGGACGACCGCTTCAACAGCGGACACGTCGACGTCGCCCTGGGTTCGACCACGTCGGACCAGGTGCAGGCCGCGATGAGGAACGCCGGCTGGCAGGTCGACACCGACGCCGATCTCGGCGTGAGCGCCCGCAAGGGCGGCGTCGCGGCACTGCTCTACCAGCAGGGCGGGTCGGTGACGATCGAGCTGCTCCGGTCGCGGCCGGGGCCGGTGCGCCCGCTCGAGCTGATCGGCTGGGTGGCGGGGCTGCTGCTCGGCTGGATCGTCGCGCTGCGGCTGATCGCGGCCCGGCGGGCGGCGTGGATCGTCGGGGCCGGATCGGCGGTCCTGCTGTTGCCGGCCACCGTGCTGACGACCGGGCAGCTGTTCGCCGAGTCCGTGCTGCCGTCGACGATCACGCCACCCGCGCTGTGGGGCGACTACGCGTCCTTCGTGGTGCATCCGCTGGCTCTGCTCGGGGCCGTGCTCGGCGTGCCGGCCCTGGTGCTCCTGGTGTGGCCGGCACGCGGCAGACCGGCGCTCGACGGGTAGCGGTCACGGTTGGACGATCAGCTTCCCGCTCCGTACGGGAAAAGGCCCTTGATCGTCACCGGAAGGTGGCCGGTGGTTTTGATCCTGCCCTGGAGGACCGCGGCCAGAGCGGTGATCGAGACCGGCTGATAGTCGTAGGCCGCCAGGTAGGTGGTGGCCGACGGGAAGCCCGCGATGTCGTAAGGGGCGCCGACCGAGGTGACCACGATCGGCTTGCCGGTGGCCAGCAGGGCGTTGACGAGCTTCTGCGGGGTGGCGTCGCCCCAGGCGTTGTAGGTGGTCACGACCGTGATGTCGGCGGCCTGGGCGGCGGTCACCGCCTGGGCGATCACCGCGTCGCTCGGCGAACCGGTGTAGAAACGGGTCGCACCCAGCGCCGAGGCCAGATTCGTCGTGGTGCTGACGCCCCAACCGGTGACCAGCACCTTCTGGCCGGGTCGCAACGGAAGGTCCGCACCGCGCAGCTCGGTGATCGAGTGCGCCGCGATGTCGGCCATCGTCGCCAGGTGGTCGGGGGTGCCGACCGTGGGCTGGGCCGGCACGTACGGGTCGTGGGTCTTGGTCTTGAGGATCCGGCGCACCGACCGGTCGATGCGGGACTCGCTGATCGTGCCGTTGCCGACCGCGTCGATCAGGGTCTGGATCGCGCCCGGCACATCGCGCGGCATCAGCAGCTGGTCGACGCCGGCGTTCACCGCGTCGAGCACGATCTGCTGGTCGGTGTAGCCGTTCAGCGCGGCCGCGTCGAGCGCATCGGTGATCACGACGCCGTCGTAGTGCAGCTGGTTGCGCAGCAGTCCGGTGATGATCGGCTCGGAGAGGCTGGCCGGGGCGCCGGACGGGTCGAGCGAGGGCGCGACGATGTGCGCCGCCATCACGCTGGTCGTGCCGGCGGCGATCGCGGCCAGGAACGGCGGCACGTGGGTTTTGAGGATCTCGGCCTTGCTCTCGTCGGTGACCGCGACCCCGTTGTCGGTGTTGACCGTGGTGTCGCCCAGCCCCGGGAAGTGCTTGGCCTGGGTGCCGATGCCGGCCGCGCGGTAGCCGCCGATCGCCGCGGCCGAGTCGAGCGCGACCGGGACCGTACGGTCGCCGAACGAGCGGACCCCGTCGGCGCTGTTGCGCGGGTTGGTGTTGACGTCGACCACCGGCGCATCGACCTCGGTGATCCCGAGCGCGCGCAGCTCGGCACCGCTCACCCGGGCCGCCCGGTAGGCGTTGCGCGGATCGAACGTGGCACCGATCGCCATGTTGCCCGGGCCGACCGCGAGCGGCGCGCCGATCCGGTTGACCACCCCGCCCTCCTGATCGGTGCTGACCTGCAGCGGGACGCCGGTGTCGGCGAGCGCGGCCGCCTGCAGTCCGTTGGAGAGGCCGGCGATCTGGGCCGGGTCGGAGAGGTTGTCGCTCCAGGTGAAGTAGATGACGCCGCCCAGGTGGTATTTCGCGACGGCCTGCGCGCCCGTGGTCACGTCGGGGCCGAACTTCGCCCGGTTGGCCGCGGCATCCGCGGCGCTCACGCTGGTCGCATTGCCGCCATAGACGTACGAGACGACCATCTGACCCACCTTTTCGGCCAGGGTCATGCCTTTCAGCTCGTCGGCTCGGGCCGCTGTCGGCCCGGTCAGGACCACCGTCGCGGCCAGCGTCCCCGTCAACCACCGTCGCATGTGAGACGTCCTCCTCAGGTTCCCCCGATGCCGGTCGTGCGGACTTCGGGGGTGGATCGGCAAGAGCTGTTGAGTAACAAGAGCTATCGAGTAAGCGGAGCGGCGGCCGGACCGGGCGTCACCGGCCCGGCCGTCTTCTCCAAGGTGCTCGCTGGTTACGAGGCCGGAGTGACCGTCCAGTCCGGGTGCCCCGGCATCGGCGGCGTGGTGGTGCCGTAGAGCCACTGGGTCAGGAACGGCCGCAGGTCCTGGTGTGCGACCCGCGAGGCGACCGCCATGAAGTCCTGCGACGAGGCCGACCGGCCGCGGTAGATCGAGACCCAGTCGCGTTCGACCTGCTGGAACTTGGCCACGCCGATCTTCTGCTGGAGGGCGTAGAGCACCAGCGCGCCGCCGTCGTAGACGTTCGGGTTGAAGACGTCCCACACCGAGGTCGAGTCGAGCGGGGCGGCCACCGGCCCGTACGCCTTGCGGTAGCGATCGCCGTTCGCGTAGACGTGCTTGAAGTACGCCTCCCGGTCGGCGTAGCCGCGCTTGTACTGGCTGAACGTGCCGCTCTGCTCCGAGTAGAGCAGCTCGTACCAGGTGGCGTGGCCCTCGTTCTGCCAGACGTCGCTCCACGACTCGGGGGCGACACTGTCACCGAACCACTGGTGGGTCAGTTCGTGGACCATCACCGGGCCGAGAACATATTCGGGTGTCCCGAACAGGCCGGTGTCGTAGAGCGACAGGGTCTGGGTCTCGAGCGCGAAGCCGAGGTCGGCGTCGATGACCAGGGAGCCGTAGTCCTCGAACGGGTACTGCCCGACCTGCTTCTCCAGCCAGGTGATGTGCTCGCGCTCCTGGTCGGCCAGGGGCAGCAGCGTCGAGGCGAGGCGGCGCGGCACGACGTCGCGGACCGCGGTGCGGCCGACCGACGGGCGCGTCTGCACCGTGAAGTCGCCGACCGCGACCTGCACGAGTTCGCTGGCCATCGGCTTCGACTCGCGGTAGGTGTCGCTGACGTAGCCGTCGTGGGTCCTCTTCTTGACGAGAACCCCGTTGGCCGTACCGGTCCAGCCGGCCGGCTCGGTCAGCGTGATCGTGTACGTGGCCTTGTCGCTCGGGTGGTCGTTGCTCGGGAACAGCAGGTGCGACGAGTCGGGCTGCCCGGCCAGCACCGTACCGTCCTGTGTGGTCACGAAGCCGACCGGCGAGTCGGCGTTGGCCTCGATCGGGGTGGCGGTGAACCCACTGACGGTGACCCGGAACCGGTGCCCGCGGGGCACGTAGTGCCGGGGCGTGACGACCAGTTCGCCGCCGTCGCGGGAGAACGTGGCCGCGTGGCCGTCGACGGCGACGCGCGCGACCGAGTCGCCACCGAAGTCGAGGTCGAAGCGGGAAAGGCTCTGGGTCGCGACGGCGGTGATGGTGACGTCACCGGAGACGGCCTGCTTGGGGTCCTTGGCCGCGTAGCGCAGGCTCAGATCGTAGTTCTGCACGTCGTACCCGCCGTTGCCGAGCAGCGGGTAGAGGCGGTCGCCGAGGCCGGCCGACCCGGGCGACGGCCGGGATCCACCGGCGTACGCGGGCGCGGCGACCCCTGAGGCGGCGAACACCGCGGCGGCGCCGACGACCAAGAGACGGTTACCTATCGAAACGCTCATGACACCGGACGCTACGCCCGTACATCGAGCGATTTAAAGATCCCGCTTTCCATTGTAGATATGAGAGATTACTCTCGAAAGATGTCTCTCACGAATCCGCTGGGCGATATCCCGATCTCCGACCCCCAGGCGATGCGGGCGCTTGCTCACCCCGTACGCCTCGCGGCGCTCTCATTCCTGCGGCGCAACGGGCCCGCCACCGCAACCATGCTCGCGCCCGAAGTGGGCGCGACACCCTCGGTGACCAGCTGGCACCTGCGGCACCTGGCGACCTTCGGCCTGGTCACCGACGCCGACCCGGACGAGGTGCCGGGCGACAAGCGGCAGCGCTGGTGGAAGGCGGCCCGCGGCTTCCGGATCGAGCCGGGCGGGGGACCCGGATACCAGGCGGCCTACGAGGTTGTCGGGCGGCAGCTGCTGGACGTCGCGCGCGAGCAGATCGACGCCTGGTCGCGGGACACCGCGCCCCGGCTCTCCCCCGAATGGCAGCGGGCGGCGAGCGTCTCCAACACCGGGGTCTGGCTCACCCCCGACGAGCTGCGGGCGCTGGACGAACAGATCGACCAGCTGCTCGGGCCGTACGTCAGGAGACCGCAAGCGGACCGCCCGGCCGGCGCCGCGCCGGTCCGCGTCCTTCGGCACTTTCTGCCGTCATGATCAACACGAACTTCCGCTCCCGAGCTCGTTCACGATTCGGATCCCGGCTCGACTCCGGAGCTCGTTTCACGATTCGGGCCCGGAGCTCGTTTCACTATTCGGGTCGGAGCTCGATTCACTATTCGGGTCCGGAACTCGTTCACAATGAGGCGTGATCGACCTCGACGCCGCGCCGCCGCGGACGACCCCGGGCCGGCGTCCCGTGGGCCCGCTGCTGCTCAGCCTGGCGCTGGTGCTGCTGCTCGGGGCGGCCGCCCCGGTGTCGCGACCGGCCCCGGCGGTGATCATCCCGGCGACGTTCCGTGACGACACGTTCGTCGACGGGGACCGGTTGTTCGTGGTCGGCCCGCAAGGCCTGCTGCGGATCTTCCGGCTGCCCGATGCGCATCCGCTCGGGCAGATGGAGATCGGCTATCCGGGATCGGTCAGCGGGGTGCGGCGGGTCGGCGACGTTCTGCTGATCACGGCGGGCGGCCCTCGCGTGACGGTGGCCGTCGACGCGACCTCGGGCCGTCGGCTGTGGTCCTCCGGGGCCGACGTGGTCGCCGTCTCGAACGGAATCGTTCTGCTGACCGACGACCTGGCGACCTGGGCGGTAGATCCGCACTCCGGGACCGTCCGATGGCGGATCGATCAGCCGGTGCAGGGTTCCCGCTATCTGGTGACCGCGGGGTTGGACAGCATGACCAGCTTCGACGGACTCAGCGGCTCCGCGGTCGCATCGGCGCCGATCCACCTCTCCGGAATTATCTACAGTTACCTCTCCGACAACCGCTTTGTGATCGGCGATTCGGCGGCCCTGTCGGCCTATCGCCTGCCCTCCCTGCAGCCGCTGTGGCACGTGACCGGATCCTCGCGCGAAGACCGTCTGGAGCCCGACTGCGTTCAGATCCTCTGCTCCTACCTCGGCGACCAGGGCGTGACGGTGCGCGACCCGGCGACCGGCCGCACGCTGTGGAGCAGCTCCCGCTGGGCGACGGTCAAACCCCTCGGGGCCACCCTGGTCGCGGCGGCCGATCACGGCACGCTTGATGCCGTACGCCTGTACCTGCTCGACCCGGCAACCGGCCGCGTTCGCGCCGACCTCGGCGGCTGGCGCGCCGTCGACGACACCGTCCGGTACGTCCTGCACCCGGCACCCACCCGCAACGACTTCTGGTTCGGCGAACTCGACCCGGCCCACGCCACGGTGCGCATCCTCGGCGAGGCGCCGCAGGTGTCCGGCTACTGCACGGTCGGCGCCGGCGCCCTCGTCTATCACCGGATCGACGGATCCATCGTGGTCTGGCGCTTCGGCTGAGGCGGTTCCGCCTGAGCGGTGACTAGGCTCGTGGAGCCATGGAACCTTTGTCCGTCGGTGTCCGGGTGCTGGCGCCGCAGGCCGACGCCGAGAGCGTGCAGGACCTGGCCCACAACCTCCGCGAGGCCCTCCTCGACACCGACGTCGACGACGTCCGCCCGGCCACCGCGGGCCAGCCGCCGCCGGGCGCCAAGTCAGGCGAGGCGGTCGCGCTCGGCTCGCTCGTGGTCACCCTGGCGCCCACGGTCCTGGAGAGCCTGCTCGGCATGGTCTCGTCCTGGCTGAGCCGGCAGTCCGGCGACGTCGAGGTAGAAATCGACGGCAACCGCTTCCGCGGCCGGGTAACCACCGCCCAGCGCGACGAGCTGCTCAAGGCCTACCTCACCCGCCTGGAACTCCCGGACCGCCGGCCATGACCGGCCGCCGGGGCGTGACCGGGGTCGACCTGGCCTGCGGGCTACCCCTGGTCGGACTGGGCGTTCTGGGCTACCCCTGGTCGGGCTGGGCGTGCTGGTCTACCTCGACCGGCGGCGCTCCCGCCGGCGGCTCGGGTGAATCGCCCGGGTGGGTCACGCCGCGGTGGTGTTTCTTGACGAAGGTGTAGCCGGGGGCGAGCGGCATCTCCGCGATCTGCTCGTGCAGGCTGACCTGCCGTTCCGACGGCTGGGCGCCGGCCGGGAGGCGGCGTACGAAGCCGCTCACCCAGTGCTCGCGCCGCTCCGAGCCGGCGTCGTCGCCGTCGAGGTCGAAGTCGGGGTCGCCCGGGTAGGGGGCCGGCTCGACCATCGGGGCGTAGAACAGCATCTCGGCCGTCTTCTGGCCCTCCACGGCCGGATAGCTGGCGTAGCCGGAGGGGTCGACGCTGCCGTCGATCCGGGTCAGGAAGCCCTCGCGGATCAGCTGGTCGAGCGCGTTCCTGAGCAGGAAGGTGCCCTTCGCGCCGCGGCCGAGACCGCAGTGCTTGGGCAGCTCGGCTTCGGCCAGCACCGCACTGCCGTCCTCGAAGACGCGGCCCAGCCGGCGTACCGCGCGCAGCACCTGCCCCCGGTTGGACCGGCCCGCGTCGAACGAACGGGTCACCACCCGCGGGTCGTACTCGTGGTAATAGGCGACGCCGTCGACCCGGATCGGCTCGTCGAGCGGGGCCGTACGGACCACGATCTCGTCCTTGGCCGCCTGCCAGGAGACCGTGACCAGGGCTCCGGGGCGCAGGTCGGGCGGCCACACCAAGCCGGTGAACTGCCACTCCACGTCCTGCCGGAGCTCGGTCTCGAAGATCTGGGTGGTCGCGTTCAGCCCGAACTCGCGGTGCTCGAGAACAACCTTGACCTGGTCACTCTCGCGGAGAAACTCCACGCATTCCTCCGGTACGGCGCACACCCCACCGTCGAGGTCGGCCTGCCAGAGGGCGAACCGCCGAGTCCCCTTGCGCATCCGACGAAGATACCCGTGAGGTCCGGGGAAACGGTCTCAGCGGGCCCCGGTCTAGATTGACCGGGTGACTTTCCGTGGCTGGCCGAGCGAGGCACTCGAGTTCTACGAGGGGCTGTCCGCCGACAACTCGAAGTCGTACTGGACCGCGCACCTGGCGGTCTACGAAAACCAGGTGCGCGCGCCGATGGAGGAATTGCTGGCACTTCTGGAGCCCGAGTTCGGGCCGGGCAAGATTTTCCGGCCCTATCGGGACGTGCGGTTCAGCAAGGACAAGTCGCCGTACAAGAATCATCTGGCGGCGTCGGTGCCTTCGGCCGGCTACATTCAGCTGTCGCAGGACGGGTTGGCGGTCGGGTCGGGCAGTTATCAAATGTCGCCCGAGCAGTTGGACCGCTATCGCCGGGCGGTAGCGTCCGACGCGACCGGGACGGTCCTTACCGGGGTCATCGCGAAGATCGAGAAAGCCGGGATCGGTGTGCTCGGGCGGGACACCCTCAAGACCGTGCCTCGGGGCTATCCGAAGGATCATCCGCGCATCGATCTGCTGCGGCACAAGGGCCTGGTCGGCTGGCAGGAGTGGCCGCCGGAGGCCTGGCTGGGCACGGCCGCGGCGTCGGACCGGATCGTTTCGTTCCTGCGGACCAGCCGTCCGCTGCGGGAGTGGCTCTCCGACCACGTGGGCTAGCGCCCGGGCGATGTACTCGTCCTCACCGCCGACCGGAGCGACGTAAACGAAGCGGTCAGCGGGAGGTTCGGCGGGCCTCGGCGACGGTGCGGCGGGCGTCGCGCCAGGCCAGCCACGCTGTGCGCCACCGCGGGGAGGAGACCGGGGTGCCGCGGCGCCGGGCCGCCAGCTGGGTGCGGAGCCAGGGTGGGGCGGCGGACCGTTGGACGGCTTCGGTCTTGGTCAGCAGGTCGCCCGTGTGCAGGGCGTGGCGTCCCCGGGCCATCGAGGTCAGGCCCAGGTCGGCGATCTCCGGGTTCAGCCAGAACCACGGGCGGCGGGCGGCCCAGGCCCAGTAGCCGGTCAGTTCGGCGCGGGCGGCGGCGCGGATGTCGGCTGCGGTCGCGGGCGGGAAGAGCTCGGTGGGTGGGCGGCCGAAGACGGCGTAGCCGTGGCGGGACAGTTCGGCCCGGGTCACGCCGGAGAGGATGCGGTCGACCAGCCGGCCGTGGGTCCAGGTCGGGTGCTCGGCCGAGCGGTCGGGGATCGCGGCGGCGGGAACGTAGACGCAGCCCAGCTTCAGTCCGGCGGCGACGCCCGCGTCGAGGTCGCGGTGCAGGGCGGTCAGGGCCGGGACGGGGACCGGGCCGGAGGTGACGGCAACCAGGTCGAGGTCGCTCACCCCCGGGACGTAGTCGCCGGTCGCCAAGGAACCGGCCACGAGCAGGTCGGTCACGCCGCCCAGGGACGCCAGACGGCGGCCGAACTCCGACACGGCCGGCAGCACCACAGCCATCAGCCGGCGGCCGGAGCCGGGCCGCCGCTGAACTCCGCACGGGCCGGATGGACGATCATGAGCCGGGGCTCCTCTCGGAAAGCGACGATCAGGCTGAGGAGAACGATGCCGCAGAACGGCCGCAGCCGCTGCCCCGCCGGAACGCAGCCGGCGCCGGCGAGCAAAGGGGCCTCACCCGCGACGTGGGCGAGTCGGGCCTCGACGGCCCGCAAGCGTGGCTGCCGGCCGACGACCCCTATCGGCGCTGGACGCCGCGGCTCCGCAGGACCCGCCGCATCAGGTCGGCGCGGCCGAGCAGGGTCTTGCGGACCACCGGCGCCGACCCGGCGGACGCCTTCTCGGCCCGGTCGATGAAGGCGGCGTCGAGGGCATATTGCGGGAAGAGCCGGTTCGTGTAGTGCATCGCCGAGATCATGCCGCGCTTGCCGAGGTCGCCCAGGAGGGCGACGAAACGCTCCCCGTACGGCGCGAGCACCGCGTCCTGGCCGGGCCGCCAGAAGGACTGGCTCACCGCATAGACCAGTCCGATCGGCACCTCGCGGTCGTCGGCCATCGCCCGCCACGCGTCGGCCTTGCGGTCGGCGTCGGGTGCGGCCGCGCGCACCGCGACCGCCCGGAACTTGGCGTCCGGGTCGGGGTCGACGGCGAGCAGGCGGTGCGCCTCGTCGTCGGTGTCGGCGCCCAGCTCGGACGCGCGCACCAGGATGCGCCACCGCAGGTCGACGTCGTCGCCGGCCTGCGCGCGGACCTGGTCGAGTTCGGCCGCCGAGGCACCGACCGAGGCGAGCACCCGCAGCGCGACCCGGCGGCGTTCGGGGTTGCCGAGCATCGCGCGGGCCGTCCCGGCGACCTCGGCCAACAGGACCGGCCGGTCCCGGTCGGACGCCCACAGTTCGGCCGCCTCGTGGGCCAGCCTCAGATAGGGCTGGACCACCGCCTCCGAGGTCTCGACGGCGAGGACCCGGCTGATCAGAGCGACCAGTTCGCCCGGGGTGGCCTCGCCGGTGGTCAGCATGTCGCGCACGTCGGCGACCGCGACCGCCCGCGAGATCACATCGGGCAGACCGGGCGCGGCGGCCAGGAACCGCTGCTTGCCGACGACGTCGGGCCGAGTGGTGGCGAAGGTCAGGTCGCGGTCGTTGACCAGGTAGAAGTCGGCGCCCACCGGCAGTTCCACCGGCGTGGTGCGGGCGGCCACCTCGACGGTGGCGGACGCCGTACGCTCGAGCCCCGCGCCCCGCGTACGGAAGGCACTCACCGCAAGCACCTGCGGCCTCGGCGGCCCGCCGGGCCCGGCGCCGGTGAGCACCAGGCCGTCACCGTCGGCACTCAGCGTGAGCCGGTCGGTGCCCGCGGTCTCCAGCCAGCCGGAACGCCACGCCTCGAGGTCACGACCGCTCGCCTCGGCCAGCGCGTCGATCAGATCCTGCAGCGTCGTGTTGCCCCAGCGGTGCCGGGCGAAGTACAACTTCATGCCGGCGACGAACTCGCCCTCGCCGACGTACGTCATGAGCTGGTGCAGCACCGACGCGCCCTTGGGATAGGTGATCGCGTCGAAGATGGACGCCGCCTCGGCGACGTCACGCACCGGCAGTCGGATCGGGTGCGACACCGGGCCGCGGTCGGCCAGGTAGGCGCGCAGCTTCTCCTCGATCAGGAAGGTCGCCCAGGCGTCGGTGTACGAAGTGGACCGCTCGGCCGCCCAGTAGCAGGCGAACTCCGCGAACGCCTCGTTCAGCCAGAGGTCGTCCCACCAGGTCATCGTCACGATGTTGCCGAACCACATGTGCGCCATCTCGTGCAACAGGATGGTGGCCGTGCTCTCCCGCTCGGCGGCGGTCGGCGGGGTGCGGGTCAGCGCCGAGTCGGTCCAGGTGACGCAGCCGAAGTTCTCCATCGCCCCGCCGAACTCGGGCATGAAGACCTGGTCGTACTTGGCCTGCGGGAACGGCAGCCCGAACACCTCACCGAAGAAACCCAGCCCCTGCTCGGTGACGGTGAACAGTTCGTCGGCGTCGCGCTCGAGCACGTCGGCGAGCGAGCGGCGGGCGAAGAGGCCGAGGTCGTAGTCCCTGGTCTGCCGCCGCACCTCGTGCAGCGGACCGGCATTGACGACGGTGTTGTAGGGCGACAGGCGCGGCGTGTCGGGAAAGGTCCACCTGCCGTCTTCCCGGGTCGGTTCACCGCTGTTGCTGACCACGATCCAGTCGCTCGGCGCGGTGACGACGAAACGGTGCGGCGCCTTGAGATCGGGCTGGTCGAAACAGGCCCACACGTGATGCGCCTGATCCGGCTCGAAGGTCGTCCACAGATAGACGGCCCCGTCGGCCGGATCGACCGCCCGGTGCACACCCTCGCCCTCGGTGGTCTCGTCCTGAACCGACTCGACCCGCAGGACATTGCGCTCTTCGAGCGCCGGGAGCACGATCCGCCCATCGGCGGAGGCGCTCACGGGTACGCCGTTCAGCGTCGCCGAGAGCACGCGGGCCGCGCAGTCGACGAAGGTCTCCGCCCCCGGCTCCCGGCACGTGAAGGTCACCGTGGCGACGCAGCGCACCTCGGGCCCCCTCGGCAGGGCGGTGAGGTCCAGCTCCACGTCGTACCGCTCCACCGCGACCAGCCCAGCCCGCCGGCGCGCCTCGTCCTGCGTAAGACTGCGAATGATCACGCTGCTCCTCACCGAGGTCCGTCCCGCGCCCGATCGTAAGCCTTCCTACCGATCCATCCGACCCCGTGCTCGACACCAGGCTTGCGATCGAGGAGTCGATCGACTCGGGCGCCCCGGTCACCGTCCGGTGGTCGGGTCTCGCAGAGCGGCCGGTCGACGGAGACGCTGGCCGTGCTCTCCGCGGTCCCTTCCCCGCGGCGACTGGCCGTCGTCAACACCGGCGACCGCGAGGTGCAGCTGGCCCGCACACTTTCCTCGGCCGGCCGCAAGGTCCTGCTCATCACCACCGCTCCGGTAGCCGGCGCGCCCGGCCGGTGGACCGTCCGCCTTCCGGCCCGGCCCGTCGGCCAGCGAGCCGTGCTCGAATCGTTCGTGCTCCGGTCACTCGCCGAGGCCCTGGCGGACGCCCGCGGGGTGGAGATCGAGGAGTTCGTCTTCCACCACGACGACACGAAGATCGCAGCTCAGTAGGTGTTAGCCTCGGCTTCGTGCTCATTGGCCGGGGCGGCGAGCTCGACCTTCTGGCGGCAATCGTCGACGACCTGCGGCAGGGCAAGGGACGGGCAGTCGTCGTCCGCGGGGCGCCGGGCGTCGGCAAGTCCGCCCTCCTGGCCGCCGCTCGCGCGCGTGCGGCGAGCGCCGGGTCGCGGGTCCTGTCGTGCGCCGGCGTGCGGTCCGAGACGCATCTCCCGTTCGCCGGGTTGTTGCAACTGCTGCACCCGGTGATCGCAGCGGTCGACCGGCTGGGCACATCGGGGGCCACCGCGTTGCTCGGCGTCCTGGGCCGGCGCGAGGTGACCGCCGTCGAGCCGCTGGTGCTCGCGACCGCGGTGGTCGACCTGATCGAGGAGGTGGCCGGCGACCGCCCGCTGCTGCTCCTCGCCGACGATGTGCAGTGGCTGGACCGGTCCTCGGTCGACGTGCTGAGCTTCCTCGCCCGCCGGCTGGGCGGCGAGCCGGTGGGCCTGATCGCCGCGGTCGGGGACGACCTCCTCGCCCCCGCCGAGCTCCCCGAGCTCCCCGAGCTCCGCCTGGAGCCGCTGTCCAGGCCGGACGCCGAGGCGCTCCTCACCGCCCGCTTCCCGGACCTGCCGCCCGACGTCCACAAACGGGTGCTCGACGAGGCCGACGGAAACCCGCTTGCGCTTCTCGAACTGCCGCCGGCCATCGAGGCGGCCGGACCGTTGCCGCCCGGCGTGCCCCGGGTGCTGCCGCTGACCGCCCGGTTGGAGCGCGTGTTCGCCGGCCGGGCCGGCGATCTGTCACCGGGCGCCTGGGCGGCGCTGCTGACCGCGGCCCTGGACGACGGCGACCAGATCGGCGAGATCCTGACCGCCGCCTCGGCGGTGCACGGCGGCCCGGTGACCATGGCCGACCTCGGCCTGATCGTCCGGGCCGGGCTGATGGACGTCGACGAGAGCAAGCTGTCGCTGCGCTTCCGCCACCCCCTCGTACGCTCGGCCGTCCACCAGAAGGCCGGGATCGCCGACCGCCACGCCGTGCACGCCGCCCTCGCCGATCTGTTCGCCGGCAACCCCGATCGCTCGGTCTGCCACCGGGCCGCCTGCTGCGTCGCCCCGGACGAGAAGGTCGCGCAGGCGCTCGAGGAGGCCGCGCACCGGGCCCGGGCGCGCGGCGCGCTCGCCACCGCGGTCACCGCGCTGCAACGCGCCGTACCCCTCACGCCCGACCCCGGGCGCGCCGGTTCCCGGCTGCTGCTGGCGGCCGACGTCGAGTTCGAGAGCGGCCGCGACGCCGCCGCTCTCCGACTGGTCGACGAGGCCGGGAAGCATCCGCTCAGCGTGGCCGACCAGAACCGGGTGCGTTGGCTGCGCGAGGACTACGGCACCGACGGCTGGACGGGCGCCGACAAGGTCTACCTCCTGACCGACACGGCCGAGCAGCTGTGGCGGGACGGCGACGCCGACCGGGCGCTCGACGTGCTGGTGTCGATCGGGCTCCGCTGCTATTGGACGGCCGCCGACCCGTCCGCGAGCGCGCGGGTGACCGCGGTGACCGAACGCATCGGCGACCGCGCGGACGACGTCCGCGTCCCGGCGATCCTGGCCCTGTCGGCGCCGGTCCGGCACGGTGCCGACGCCCGCATCCGCCTGCGCCGCGTGGCCGAGCGGCAGCGGCTCTCGGCCCGCGACGGCTGCCTGCTGGCCGCCGCGGCGACCGCGGTCGGAGACGCGCCGCTCGCCGACCGCGTCCTGGCCGGCGTCGTGACGGCGCTCCGGACCGAGGGCCGGGCCGGACGCCTCACCGAGGCGCTGGTCGAGCAGGCCTGGGCCGGCGCCCTGATCGGGACCGGTGCCCGCGCGCTGCCCGCGGCCCGCGAGGCCGCCCGCGCGGCCGACCTGGTCGGCAGGCCCCGCTGGGGCGCCGCCGCCGATGCCGCCCACGCCATCTGCCTGGCCCGCGCCGGAGACGTCATCGGCTCCACCACGCTGGCCGACCGGGCCGAGGAATACCTGGTCTCCACCGGTGCCGCGCCGATGCTCGCCCTGGTCATGCTCGCCCGCGGCGCGGCGTCACTGGCGGCCGGGCGACCCGCCGAGGCCCTCTCGCACCTGCTGCGGATCAGCGATCGGTCGGACATCGCCCACCACCCGAACATCCGGGAGTGGGCGCTGGTGGACCTCGTCGAGGCGGCGGTCCTCTGCAACCGGCCGCACGCCGTGTCGGAGGTCGTCGCGTCCCTGTCCGCCGAGGTCGCCGTGTCCGGTTCGCCGATGCTGCGGGCCGGGCTCGCCTACGCCCGCGGCGTTCTCGACCAGAACTTCGACTCCGCGCTGGACGATCCGTGCCTGATCGGCTGGCCGCTCACCCGTGCTCGCCTCCTGCTCGCCGCGGGTACGTGGCTGCGACGCCAGCGGCGGGCGGCGGCCGCGCGGGAGGCCCTGGCGGCCGCGGAGAAGATCTTCACCTCGCTGGGCGCGCGGGCGTTCGTCGTACAGCTGGACGCCCGCCCGCGTCGCGCGGGCGACCTCACCGCTCAGGAACGGCAGGTCGCCGAGCTGGCGGCGGCCGGGCTGACCAACCGGGAGATCGGCGACCGGCTGTTCCTGTCGCCGCGCACGGTCAGCACCCACCTCTATCGGGTCTTTCCCAAGCTCGGCATCGCGTCGCGCGCCGACCTGGCCGCGGCGCTCGATGACGTAGCACCCGCAGATCGATGACGTACGACCGGCAGGCGGCGCACGGATTCGCCGACCGCTGCCCCGCCGCAGGATGACGGCATGTCACATCACCTCGATACGCCGCTGGCGGCTCAGACCGGCCAGCTCTACCTGGACGACCTGTGCGTCTTCCAGGGACCGTCCAGCACCGTCTTCGTGATGGACGTCAACTCCACGGTCAACGGGCTGCATTCGGAGCCGAGCTTCCACTCCGAGGCCCGCTACGAGTTCCACGTGCACTTCGACGGCGCCGATCGGGAGGACCTCACCTACGGGGTGTCGTTCGGCGACCCCGACGCCGACGGGCGGCAGCCACTTCAGCTGTTCGACGACGCCGGCCTCCTGGCCGAGGGCCGGACCGGGTCGACGGCCACCGGTGAGGGCGTACGGCTGTGGGCGGGACGGATCAGGGACTGGTTCTACATCGACCTGTCCCTGCTGGCGAAGGTCAACGGTGCGATCGCCGGCGGCACCGCGGCCGACCTGTCGGACTGGCAGCCGCCGAACGCCACGAACACCTTCGCGAACACCACTGTCGACTCGATCGTGCTCGAGGTCTCCCACGACCACCCGCGGCTGCGGCCGGGCGCCCGGATCGGCGTGTGGGCGGCCACCCAGCTGGCCACCGACGCCGGCGGCCGGCGGCAGATCAACCGGGCCGGTCACCCGATGATGTGGCCCATCTTCTGGCCGGACGACGTGCGGTTCACCAACCCGGAAAACGTCCAGCACCCGTTCCAGGACGTCGAGGCCGACCGCAAGCACATCGCCGACCACATCGCCGCGACGGCCGCCGTCGCCGACCCGGCCGGCTACGCCCGGCTCGTGGCCGACGAGCTGTTCCCCGACGTGCTGTCCTACACGGTCGGGACCCCGGCGACGTACGGCTTCGCCGCCCGCAACGGCCGCACCCTGGCCGACAACGCCCCCGAGGTGATGCTCTCCCTGGTCACCGGCATGGCTATCCCCTCCGGCCTCACCCCGGCCACCAACGCCGGCCTCCGCACGGCCGGCTTCCCGTACGTCGTCCCGGCGTAACGAACGCACCGGCAAGGCGGCCGGTGCCCGGTCAGCGGGCCAGGCGGTCGAAGGCGGCCGCCAGCTTCTCGTCGACCTTTCGGCGGGACGGGTCGGCGTCGTAGTGGGCGATGATGTCGTGCGCGGCCCGCCCGAACGAGACCTGGGGCGCGAAGCCGGGCACTAGCCGCTTCAGCTTGGTCGTGTCGTAGCTGACGGTGTGGCCGAAGTCGCGGGTCAGCACCGGCTTCCAGCCGGGCACCTCCGCCTCGACGGTGCGTCATCAGGGCGGAACCCGGCCGGGCGGCCGTCAGGCGCGGCGCCGCCGCCGGGTCCAGGCGAAGCCGACCAGGCCGCCGACCGCGGCGAGGATGCCACCGCTCGCGGTCCAGACCCAGCGCGACGAGAACGACGGCAGCGCGAACGTCGAGTCATCGTCCGGGTCGGCCGAGGCCGTCGGAGCCGGCTGATCGGTGACCACCGCGCCGGGCCGGTTGACCTGGGTGAGCGGCGCCGACAGTTTGCCTTGGTCGTCGCCCGTGTCGCCGGTCGGGGCGGCCAGCGACAGCTCGACCTGCACCGGCAGGCCGAGGTCCTTCTCGGGCAGCTCGGTCGAGGAGAGCCGCACGAAGTACTGGCCGGGCAGCGGATCCAGGTCCGACGGCTCGGCCCATGACCGCACCTGGCGCAGCTTGCAGCCCAGCGCGACCTCGGTGGCGTCGGCCGCGGCGACCGGGCTCTGGTCGCCGGCCACGCACGGCTGCCGGCGGCGCAGGCCGTCGAAGACCTCGACGATCCACGACTCGGGTCCGCTGCGGTCGGCCGACCGCGGCAGCGTCACCTTGGCGGTCAGCTCGGGCTGCTGGCCGGCCGCGGCGGTGAACGACCAGTACAGATAGTCGCCGGTGACCGCGGCGACCTGGACCGGTTGGCCGGGCGCGAGGGCGGTGGCGGTGAGAAAGGTGGTGCCGGCACTTCCGGCCGGGACGGCCAGCAGGACGGCGGCCAGGGCGGTGAGCATCAGTTCTCCCTCCAGGTGGCGACCCACCAGCGAGTCAGCCAGCCGGCCAGGATGCCGGCGATCAGACCGGCGGCGGTCAGGACGAGCAGCAGGAGCCAGCCGCGGCCGAGGCCGGGCGCGCCGGGGGCGTGCGAGGCGGCCACGGTGTCGACGCTGAGCTCGATCGGCATGCCGGGCGCGCCCGCGTCGGTCGCCGACGCGAACGAGTTGCTGACGATCAGGCAGACCGCGTTCCCGTCCGCGGCGGTCCACCGGAGTCCGGCCGATTCCACATCGGAGCGGCCACTGCCGGCGTCGAGACCCCGCACCAACTCCCGGCCGTCGTCGGTCACGGCCTTCAGGAGTACGCCGTAATCACGGTCGACCGGCCGATCCAGCGCGACGCTGACCGACGCCCGCAGTTCCTGGCCGCGCCGCATCGGCACCTGGTAGTACCGGTGCTCGCCGATCTTCTCGCGGTCGCCGTAGACGCCCGGGGTGAGCCGGGGCGCCTTGTCGCACGACCCCGCGCCGGCCACGGTGGCCGGGACGACCGGTGGCGGCAGCGCGGCGCGGCCCACCAGCTGCTGCACCCGGCCGGAGAGTTCCTGCTCGCTGCTCGCCGATGCGTACGTCCCACCGGTCGCGGTGGAGATGCAGACCAGCTGCCGGCGGGTCTTCGCGTCCGGGGTCAGGCCGAGCGTGTCGATGACCAGCCGGGTGCCCTGGGCGGCCAGCTCGCGGGCGACCTCGCACGGGTCGGGCGGCGTACAGGTGTCCTCGCCGTCGGTGATCAGCACGATCCGCCGGGCCGACCCGCCCTCGCCGAGGTCCTCGGCCGCCTTGCGCAGCGCGAGCCCGATCGGGGTGAACCCGTGCGGTTTCAGGGTCGCGATGGCGTCCTTGGCCTGCTGTGCGTCGACCGGGCCGACCGGAACGATCTGCTGGGTGTCGGTGCAGCCCAGCTTCTTGTCGTCGTTCGGGTATTTGGCCCCGAGCACCCGGATGCCGAGCTGGGTGGTCTCCCTCAGGCCGTCGACGACCTCGCCGAACGCCTTCTTGGCCACCGAGATCCGGGTCGCGCCGTCGATGTCGGCGGCCGCCATCGAGCCGCTCACGTCCAGGACGAGTTCGGCCTTGGGCGGGTTCCCGGTGTCGTCCGCCCGCGCCGGCGATGCCCCGAAGAGCACGGATATCCCGATCAATCCGGCAGACACCACTATGGACAGTCTTTTGTGGATCACGCGGCAAGATCATAAAGCCTAGCGGGGTGACCGGTGCCGGACGGGTCAGGATGTGATCGTGAGGTGCTCGTTCACCCGAACGTCGAAGTAGGTCACCCGGAAAGCGGTCATCGGACGGGTGGCCCCGGCTCGTCCTCAGCCGTCGGAGCCGGCGCATCGGCCGAGGACAGTGCGGTCAGGAGGCGATCGCACCAGAGTTGGAACGGCTCGCGGTTGCCCCGGCCCCACCGGATGCGGTTGCTGAGGATCACGACGCCGTAGCCGCGCTCGGGCTCGATCCAGATGCGGTTGCCGACGAAGCCGGAGTGGCCGAAGCTGCCCGGGCCGGGACGCGGGCCGCCCAGGCCGCGGGTCGGGGCGAGCCACCAGCCGAGGCCGTAGCGCTCGCCGTCCGGGCCGGTCGACCAGCACTCGGTCGCCGGCGACGGAGTGTTCAGCCAGGACCGGGCGGCCCGGGTCACCAGATCGAGGGTGCCGAACGCGCCGGCATGACCCGAGGAGCCGCCCATCGCCCAGGCGTTCTCGTCGTGCACCTCGCCGACGATGAGGCGGCCGCGGATCGGGCACTGTTCGGTCGGAACGGCCGGGCCGGGAGGGACTTCCAGACGCAGGCCGGTGCGTCGCGCGGCCGAGACCCGCAGCGGCGTACCGGAAAGGTGCTGGACCAAAGCACCGAGAAGGAGAAAGCCGATGTCGCTGTAGACCGCGGCGGGCCGATTCTCGATTTCCGTTTCCAGAGCCGCCTCGACAATCGCGTCGTAACCGGAAAGGCGCTCGTAGAAACGGATCGTCGCCGGGAGGCCGGCGCGATGACTGAGCAGTTCGGCGATCGTCGCCGCCCCGACCGGACGCCCGGCCGCTCGGTACCAGATGTCGCCCAGCCGGACCGACAGATCCGGCACCAGGTCGAGCACCTCGGGCAACGTGACCAGCACCTTCGTGAGGCTGGCGAGATCCCACCAGTCGTCGCGGCCCGCGCCGCGAACGGCCGTCCCGAGCACTTCATGCCGGCCGAAGACGCTGATCGCGACGGCCGGAACCGGCGCGTCTTCGGCGAATTTCGCCAATCCCGCTTTCATGGCAGTGCGTTGTACAGCGCCAGCATCGAGAAGATGGCCGAGCGCACCTCTTGCAGGATCTCGAACGTCCTTGGAGTCTTCACCCACGGGTTCGCGGCCGTGCTGAAGCCGATCGTGTCGATCCGGCAGCCGTAGCGCAGACCAAGAAGCCGCACCGCGTCGCAGTGTTGAAAGGGGACGAAGATATCGCTCGTCACCAATAGGAGACGGGCACCGACCGGATGGGGCTGTACCAGTTCGGCCCAGCCGAGGTAACCGTCGCCGGTATTGGCGCGCATGCCGGGCCGCGTCGAAGGCGCGGCCAGGACGTGCACCTGTGTGCCGGCGAGCGAGATCCCCGTGCCGGCCGCGTCGTCCCAGGTCCGGATCCACCACGGCTGGCCGAGATCGCTGACGCCGGCCCGGAAGCCGGTCGGCTCGCCGAGACCCAACGCCTGCCGCAGCCCCGCATCGACCGCGTCCCCCTCGGTCGGACATTCCGGGTTTTCCAGTGGCCTCAAGCTGCCGATTCCGGCGATCGTCGCCGCGCTGAGCCCGCGGCGCATGACCTCGGCCGCGAATTCGGCCCGCGCCCGCATGGTGAGCACGCCACCGCCGAGCACGAGCACGTGGTCATACGCCTCGTATGCCGGGGTTTGTTGCCCGGCAAGCCCTAAGCCCGCCGCGGCCGCCTCGATCCGCGCGGCCGTGCCCGGCGAAAACTCCTCGCCGACCGCGTGACTGCGCTCGGCTCCCTTCCGGTAATCCCAGCGGTCCGAGATCGAGGAGAGGGCCGCCAGCCGATCTCCGGGCGAACCACCCGGCAGCGGGCCGAAACCGAACTCGGCCAGCAGCGCCGTCATCGCCTCCGAACCGGCCCACGCGGCGATCCCCGCCGCGATCGACTCCGTCGCGTCACCACCGATGATCATGCCTCGACCGCGTCGTGCAGCCGCCGCATCGACAGGATGCCGGAGCGGATCTCCTGCAGGTAGCGGTCGGGGTTGGTGGCGCCCGGCGCGAGCGGCACCGTCACCCGTTCGGGGTCGAAGCCGATCGTGTCGATCCCGCAGCCGTAGTGCAGGCCGAGCATCCGGATCGCGTCGCTGTGCTGGAACGGCACGTAGATCGGCGAGGTGACGACGAGGATCCGGTCCGTCGCGCGCAGGTGCACCCGCTGGGCCCAGAACTCGTAGGTGTCAGCGGTGTTCGCCCGTTCCCGGCCTCCGTTCGGCGGCGCCGCGAGCACTTGGATCTGCGGCAGCCCGGGCCGGCGGTAGGTGCGCACCTCCCACGAGCCCTCCGACGCCTCCCGCTCGGCCGGCTCGGTCAGGTCGAAACCGGCCCGCACGCCGGTGTCCATGGCGTCCACCTCGAAGGCGGCGGCACCCAGACCGGGCAGCTCCTTCTCGGCGTCGGTGAGCGGCCGGAAACTGCCGAGCGCGGCCGCCTCGGCAACCTTCACCGCCCCGGAAAGCACCAGCTCAGCGGCGTATTGCGAGCGCTGAAGGCAGGCCCGCCCGAGCCCGCCGAGCACGAGCACGTGGTCATAGTCCGAAAAGGGCGGCCGGCCCGGCTCGACCAACCGCAGCGCGGTCGCCACGGCCTGGATCAACTCGGTGCGCCCGGTGTCGATGGCCGGGGCCTTCACCTGGTCGCGCTCCACGCGCCCATGGCGCCGAAAATCCCAATGCTCACCCGAGAAGGCGTCGAGCCAGGCCAGGAGATCGCCGACGCCGGCGTCGGGCAGGCTTTCCCCGTACGCCGTGACCAGCGCTTTCATCGGCTCGGAAGCAATCCACCGGTGTATCTGGTCGTCGAGCTTGCCGGGCTGGAACCCGGGCTCGCAGGCGGGAAGATCCACTGGCGCGAACGTCACCATTTCTCTCCTTCGAGGTCGGCGCCTCAAGAATCCTAGGGCAGCCGGGCGGCTCCGACCGGCGGGTAAGGTGTCCACCGGCAATCGACCGGGTCGAAGGAGTAGCGGTGCACCTGCATGAACTGACGGACCGGCGGGTCGCCGTCTGGGGAACCGGCCGGGAGGCCATCGCCGCCGCCGAGGCCATCCACCCGCACCGACCGAGCCGCCTGATCGCCGTGCAGGACAAGTCCACCTTCCTGGCCACCGACTGGTCCGGCCACCTGGCCGAGATCGCCCCGCTCTTCACCGCCGAGGACGCGCACCGCGAGCTCCAGTCGATCGACGTGATCGTCCGTTCGCCGATCATCGGCCAGGTCCACCCGTGGATCGTCGAGCATCGCGCCCGGGGCGGCGTGGTCACCGGCGGCACCTCGCTGTGGATGGCCGACCACGCGTCGCGCACCGTCGGTGTCACCGGCAGCAAGGGCAAGAGCACCACGACGACGCTGATCCATCGGCTGCTCGCGTCCGCCGGCCGGCCGAGCACGCTCGGCGGCAACATCGGCGTGGCGGCGTTGGCCCTGCCCGAGTCCGAGCGCTACGTGCTCGAGCTCAGCGTCTACCAGTGCGCCGACCTCGACGACTCGCCGCGGGTGGTCGCGCTCACCTCGCTGTTCCCCGAGCATCTCGACTGGTCGGGCAGCGAGGCCGGCTACTACAAGGACAAGCTCAACATCGCGATGCACGGCGCCGCGGCGGTCGTCTACAACGCACAGGATTCCCGCCTGCTCGCCGAGCTGCCGTCCGGCCTTCCGCTGATCGCGGCCAACTCGCCGGAGTCGTTCCACGTCACCGACGGCTGGGTCTGCCTGGCCGACGAGCGACTGTTCCCCCGCTCCGCCTTCAAGCCGCTGGGCCGCCACAACGAGGCCAACCTGTGCGTCGCCATGGCCGCCGTCCAGGCCTCGGGGGTGGACGTCCTGGCCCTGTCCGAGGCCCTGTCCGAGGCCGTCGCATCCTACGAGCCACTCGATCAGCGCCTCACCCCGCTCAGCGACCCGTCCGGACTGACCTTCGTCGACGACTCGCTGTCGACGATCCCGCAGTCGGCCATCTACGCCATCGAGGCGTACGCGGACCGCCCGCTGACGGTCATCCTGGGCGGTGAGAACCGCGGCGTCGACTACGGTCCGCTGCGCGCGTTCTTCGCGGAGAAAAAGGTCGAGGCCACCCTGATCGGCATCCCCGACAGCGGCAAGCTCATCCTCGACACCCTGCAGGGCCTGCCCGGCGTCCGCACCATCCTCGCCGAGGACCTCCCCGACGCCGTCCGCCTGAGCCGCGAGAACACCCCGGCCGACGGCGTGGTCCTCCTCTCCCCCGCCGCCCCGAGCTACGGCCGCTTCGACAACTGGCAGCATCGCTCCCGCGTCTTCCGCGAGGCGATCTCCGCGACGGCCCCCGGGGTCTAGCCGAAGGCGGTCCGGCCGACCTCCTGGCCCCGGCCTCCCCTTCTCGGACAAGTAGCGCTATTGGGCACCAACGGACTTATGACCGGCGGGTAGGACCAACCGGTCGTCCATAGTGTCTGGCCTTTCGTCTCGTTCTGTGAGCACCACCTCGACGATCCGTGGATCTTCCACGACCCTGTGACCCGCTGCCATCTCCGCGAGATCAGGGACGATCCGATGACCGATTACGTTCCCGGTACGAACCCGCCCGAATCTTCGCCGAACCCCCACCGGCCGGCCCGTCGCCACCGCGCCTGGCCGTACGTGGCCGCAATCGTCGTTGCCGGCGCCGCCCTGGCCGCGGTGTTCGTCTGGCCCCACGTGAAGGGCGACGACCCGTCGACACCGGCCGCCGCCGCCGGCGCCACCGTCTTCACCGTCAACGGCACGCTGGCGCTGGGGCCCGGCCAGTTCGTGCCGATCGACGGCACCAGCTGCGCCGGCACCCCCGCCTACAAGGACCTCACCGTGGACGCCACGGTCACGATCACCGACGGCGTCGGCGGCGTACTCGGCACCGGCAAAATCAGTTCGCTGACCCTGGACGGCCTCGGCGACGCCGGCACCTGCGACCTGAAGTTCGCGGTGCCCGGCATCCCCACCGGCAAGGGCACCTACGGCATCGAGGTCGCGCACCGCGGCGCGACCAGATACGACGAATCCAAGGTGCGGCTCGGCCAGCTTCAGCTCTCGGTCAGCTGAACCCCGCCGATGAGGGTGATCGTCGACTGCGACCCGGGCCACGATGATGCGCTGGCCCTGCTGCTGGCCGCGGCCGATCCCCACCTGGAACTGCTCGGCGTCACCACGGTCGCCGGCAACCAGACCCTCGACAAGACGACGAGAAACGCACTGAGGATGCTCGCCCTGGCCGGCGTCACCGGCGTACCGGTGGCGGCGGGCTGCGACCGGCCGCTGGCCGGCCCGCTGACCGTCGCCGAAGACATCCACGGCGTCTCCGGCCTCGACGGACCCGACCTCGACGTCCCGACCGCCGAGCCGGTGAACGTGCACGCGGTCGAGCTGATGCGTCGGCTCATCATGGCCCGACCCGAGCCGGTAACCCTGATCGCCACCGGCCCGCTGACCAACGTCGCGCTGCTCCTGCGCACCCACCCCGAAGTAGTCCCGGGCCTGCGCCGCATCGTCTTCATGGGCGGCTCCACCGACCGTGGCAACACCACCCCCTACGGCGAGTTCAACATCGTCACCGACCCCGAGGCCGCCGACATCGTCCTGCGCGCCGGCCTGCCCACCACGATGATCGGCCTGAACGTCACCCACCAGGCCCTGGCCACCCCCGAGATCATCGACGGCTTCCGCGCCCTCGGCACCCGCCTGGGCACCGTCTGCGCCGAGCTGATGACCTACTTCGCGGCCACCTACCGCCAGGTGTTCGGCTTCGACCATCCCCCGGTCCACGACCCGGTCGCCGTAGCCGCCGTCATCAACCCGGCCGTCATCCGGACCGTCCGGGCCCCGGTCGCCGTAGAGCTCGCCGGCACCCACACCCGCGGCGCCACGGTCGTGGACCTTAACCGCCGCACCACCCGGACCCCGAACGCCGACGTCGCGGTGGACCTGGACGTGGACGCCTTCTGGCAACTGCTCACGGCGGCCGTACGGAACCTAGGGTGATGTCCGAATCCCGCCAGCAACGGCACCGGGCGGACCGCACAGTTGAACCATGACCGCGTACACGACCCGCACCAGCCCGCTCGGCGACCTGCTCCTGGTCGGCGACGGGATCGCCCTGACCTCGCTGTCCATGCCCGGCGGGCGGAACGCGCCGGCCGTCCGCCCCGGCTGGCGCCGGGACGCGGGCCCGTTCGCCGAGGTCATCCGCCAGCTGGACGCGTACTTCGCCGGCGAACTCACCCGCTTCGACATCCCGTTCGCCGACAACGGCACCGATTTTCAGCTGCGCGCTTGGCGCGCGCTCGAGGAGATCCCGTACGGCGTGACAACCACGTACGGCGCCCTGGCCGAACGACTGGGCCTGCCCCGCGACCGAATCCAGGCCCTGGGAGCGGCAATCGGCGCCAACCCGCTGCTGCTGGTACGCCCCTGCCACCGTGTCATCGGCGCCGACGGTTCGATGCGCGGCTACGCGGGCGGCGTCGAGCGCAAACTGAAGCTCCTCACCCACGAGGGCGCCCTGCAACCGGCTCTGCTCCAGCCGTGATCGTCACCGCTCAGGTCACCGACGAGGGCCACGCCCTCGTCTTCACCACCCGGGACCGCCCGGCCCCCACCAAGCGCGGCTGGTCGCACACCCCCCTGCGCCACGGCGTAGCCACCATCCGCTCGGGCCACCGCCACACCCTCGGCCTCGTCTTCCACGACGCGGCCTGAGTCGTACGGCACCTGGTGGGAGCGCTATTACTCCGGCCGCCGGCTGATCTCCGGTCCGCTTCGCCGGGCGCGTGATCTTGAGAGAAGGACTACACCCACAACTTGAGAGCCGGACGCGAACCCGGCTGCGGCGCACCCACGCGGAGTCGAGATCATAATCGGCATGCACACAGAAGCGTGGCTGAACCAGGAGCACCAGTTCCCGCCCGGGCAGCGACTGTTCCAGTCCGACCGCAGCTTCGCGGTCTGGGCCTACACCGTCAGCCACAGCCAACTCCTGCTACGGACCCGCGCTGTCGACGGGCAATCCAGGATCGACATCCTGTTCAAACCCGTGGAGGCCATGAAGGTCCGCACCGACTATGACGGCCTCACCATCCGATGCGCGACAGCCGACGAGCACGATCAAATCCTCGCCGCGACCGGGCAGACCGAGGCAGGGCTGAGAGTCCTCATCCTCGAAACGGCTAGCGAAGTGGACTACGTCGTCACCGGTGCCGTCGGCTGGAAAGAGGACCACGGCCAGGACCGCGACCCGAGCGCCCTCGCGTTCTTCCCGCCCGGCTCGGACCCGGGCAGGATCCTCCCTACCTGAGCTTCGAGCGAGCTGACGATGCAGCGATTCGGTGACCGAGCCAGATTCAGCATGGAGATAGGCAAGATCACGCCACCCAGCCTGCGCATCGTCGATCTATGGGCCGCCGGCAAATTGCTCACCACAGACGACAATACGGTCGTCCTCCCCACATTCATCCGGCAGCCCGGCTACTGGCGAGCAGAGCACCCCTTCCCGAAGACCTCGGCAAAGTCTTCGTTGCGCGAATACCGCCGGACGAGTTCTCGGTCATCATCGAGCAAGCAGCTGATCTACTAGATGCCGAGTTGGCCCCATAGCAGAGCGCCCTGATCAGCCAGTCGGCAAGTCCAGCGGCGCCGCGATAGCGAAGTTGCGGTCGACGCTCTTCGCTAACGCGGCCCCTCGCGGCCCCATCCCGGCCTGCTCAGCCCACCGAGCTAAGGCGTCCAGGAAGCCGACCAAGTCCTGCTGCACGCCCACCAGGAGCTGCGGCAGCGCGCGACATGGAAGGTCGACGCGGCGCTCGGCCCACCGGCCGCGGTGACGATCCGGTCCGCCGTCCTGCCATACCCGCAGATCATCGCCAATGACTTCGACTGCCGGACCGGGATCATGTCCCAGCCACGGTGAGCCGCCGGTGAACACCTGGATCCACTCCCGCCGGTTCTCCAGGCCGGAACAACAGCCCGGCACTACCGTCGTCTCGGCGCTCGTGTCACTCAACTGCAGGCCACCGGGGACGATGAGCAGCTCCTCGGCCAGCAGCGCGTCCACAACTTCATCACGACCGCCCGGAGACGCAACGTCCGATGCGCGCGGCAAGAACGGCTACGTTGGTGAGAAGGACGCGCCGCCAGACCCGTGAGAAACTCGCACGGCGTTCCAGGTCAATGCCATCAGCGCCGCCATCGGCGGCGAGGACCTACAGCCATTTCTCCGACGGAGCTCCTTGCCTCCTGAATCCGAGATCATGACCACGAAAGTTTGACCATAGATTTGTGTCTATGCTGGCTGAAGCAAGCCCATGCGCAACGACCCAGGTAGCGGGAAGTGCGGTGGTCGATCAGGAACTGTTGACCACGATCGCGGTCACTCTGGCGACCAAGACCGCGGAAGGGCTCGCCGCCGGTGGCCGAGCAGCGTTCGAGGCCCTTGCGCGGCGGTGAGATCGCCGACGAGGTACGACGTGAGATGTTCCGGTTGTACCGCTCCAGCACCGTACCTCGATACCTCGATACCTCGATACCACGGCGCGGACGCTGCTGCCCGAGGGGGCGGGCGGCGTTTCACGCGTACGGGCATGCGACCCGCCGCGTCTTCGCGCAGGACACCGAGACCCTCTTCTTCCCGTGGCGCGGAGACCGAATCATGAATACCCTCGCCGCCGTCCTCGGCATGCACGGCCTGGTCGTGGGACAGGACGGCCTGGCGATCACCGTCGGCAACTGCGCACCGGCTCGGCTCCTGGAGATACTCGGCCGCCTGGCCGCCGGTCCCGTGCCGGACCCGGTCGCCATCGCCGCCACCGTACGGGCCAAGCAGCACGACAAGTACGACCGTTACCTGGGCGAAGACCTGCTGAACCTCGCGTACGCCGCCCGCGCCCTCGACGTACCCGGCGCCTGGGCCTGCATGACCGAACTCGCCGGCCAATAGCTCTCCCTGGGGACTTGAGGTCGGTGGCCGGCGTGAAGGATGGCGGCATGAAAAAGATCCTTCTTATCGTCCTGGCCCTGTTCCTGCCGTTCCTGGCCGTTCTCCTCCACGAGGGCCTCACCCGCCGCGTGTTGTGGGCCATCCTGTTTCAGCTGCTCGGGCACATCCCGGGCGTGGTGTACGGCATCTACGTCGTCACCTCCGAGCCGCGAACGAACCGCTGAGGCAACACGAGCCTTACGGGTGGACCGGACGGCTCGGCACTGCGACGCAGATGCGCAGCTTGCCGGCCGTCCCGCCGCCGTCGCGCCGGTCGAGGCCGGTGAAGCGGCCGTGTTCCAAGCGCCGCACGCGGAGAAGGTCCGTGATCATCGCGCTGAGCATGCCCGCATTAGCCTCGGCTCGTGGATGACGCACTTCTTCGCCGGCTCCGGGCGGAACAGTCCCGGGCGCTGCTCTACGACGCCGACCCGCACCGCGCGGTGATGCTGGCCTGCGACCTGTTGGTGGCCGGCGTCGACGGCGACGCCGTGGTGGCGCTCGCGACAGAGTCGGCTCGGACCCTGCCGCCGGATGACGCGAATCGGCTCCTGGCGGCGGTCACCGCCGAACTCGGGCTGCCGGAGCCGGACCTGCCGACCGCGGTGGCGTTGATCGCCGCCGACACCTGCGAGCGGATCCTCGACCGGAGCATCCCCGCCGAGGTAGGAACCCACGGTCTTTACGTGGTGGGGTACGAGGGCAGCTCGCTGAGCGACCTGCTCCCGACCGTCGCCGCATTGGCCGAGCGTCTCGAGGACGACCTCGGCGGGCGGGCCGACGATGATCTGCGGGCCCGGCTCGACGCGCTGGCCGAGGCCATCCTGAACCGCCTGGCAGCAGGAGATCCGGCTTGAGACCGTACGCCCGTTGCGTGACCACCACGGGATTTCCTACCGTGCGCCGGCTGAGGCGGCGGCACGTCGTCGTGCCGCCGCCGGTCCGGAGGATCAGCCGGTGAAGCCGGCGAAGATCTGGCTGAACTGGTAAGGCGTTTGGGTCACGTTGGTGCACTGGGACAGCGCCCCGGTGCAGGCGTTGCGGTCCCGGGTCATCTCCCAGAACGACAGCATGCCCAGGTGCTTGCTCTTCGCGAACGCCACCAGCGTGCTCGCGTCGGCCAGGGTGAACGTGCCGCCGTCGTCGTTCTTGCCGATCATCGGGGTGACCCCGACCATCTGCCAGATCTGGGCGTCGGTCCTGGTCGTCCACAGGCTCTTGATCTGGTTGAACGTGGACTGCGCGGCCTGGGTGGCGAACGTGCCGTACTCGCCGGTCGGCCGCTGGTAGTCCATCGCCATCACGTTGACCACGTCGACGTTCACGCCGGCGTCGTGCGCCGACTTGAGCACCGCGAAGCCGTTCGCGTCCAGGCCCTCGGGCAGCACCGGCAGGGTCAGCGAGATCTTGACGTTGGGCCGGGCCTTCTGCAACAGCACCAGCGCCTGCGAGCGCCGGGCGATCGACGGCGGGTCGGCCACCGCGCCGCCCTCGATGTCGATGTCCAGGTACTTCAGGTTGTAGGCGTCGACGATCGCCTGGTACTCGGTCTCCACCGCCTGCGGCGTACCGCAGACCTGGGCGAGCTCGCTGCCGGCGGCGCCGCCGAGCGAGATCTTCACATCACCCCCCTGGGCACGGACCGCGTCGATTTGGTCGCGGTCCCATCCCGTACGCGGGTCGAAGGCGTTGAACCACGTGGCCTTGCACCCGTTGCCGGTGATGAAGGCGAGCGTCAGCGAGTTGAGGTGGCCGCCGGCGAGCACAGTGGTCAGCGACGGCGTCGGGTAGGAACCCATGTCCACGTAGGGCGCCACGGGCACCAGCGAGCCCGTGCCGGCCGCCGTGGTCGCGCTGACCGCGTTGCCGGCCACCGACGAGTTGCCCGCCGCGTCGTGCGCCTTCACCGTGAACGTGTACGAGGTGGACGGGTTGAGCCCGCCCACCACGCCCGAGGTGCCGGTGGTGCTGATCGCGATGTTCCCGCCGAGATAGATGTCGTAGCCGGTGACGCCGACGTTGTCGGTCGACGCGGTCCAGGCCAGCGCCACCGTGCTGCGGGTGGTCGCGGTGACGTGCACGTTCGCCGGGGCGCTCGGCGCGCTGGTGTCACCCGCCCCGCCGGCACAGAGCCCGCCGTTGATCCGGCAGTTGGCCGGCCGGGCCGGGCCGCCGGCGATGAAGCCGAAGCTGGCCGAGGTGCCGGCCGCCAGCGGGGCGTTGTAGGCAGCGTTGCCGGCTGTGATGTGGTTCCCGGTCCGGGTGATGACCGCGTCCCACGAACTGGTGATCGTCGTGGCGGCGTCGAGGTCGAACTCGACCTTCCAGCTGCTGACCGAGGCCGAGGTGCCGTTGGTGATCGTGTACTGGGCCTGGAAGTTGCCGCTCCACTCGCCGACCAGACTGTAGGTGGCGGTGAGGGAACCGGCGGCCTGAGCCGGGGCGACGGCGGCAACGACGCCACCGATCGTCGCCGGCAGGGTGAGAACCAGCGCAAGGAGGGGGAACCGGGATCGCGGCATGGTGCCTCCGGGATGAGAGCCGTCGATCGTTAACGATAAA
This sequence comes from Actinoplanes sp., assembly GCA_036402935.1. Taxonomy (GTDB): domain Bacteria; phylum Actinomycetota; class Actinomycetes; order Mycobacteriales; family Micromonosporaceae; genus Actinoplanes. The sequence goes on along the minus strand of DASWRZ010000027.1, from coordinate 836 downwards.
TAAACTTTGCTAACAGTCAATGGCTCAGGTGTCCGAGTGCCGGGCCGGCCCCGCGCGTCAGGGCGATCGTCAGCCGAGCGCCCATTCCACGGTGACGCTGACCGCCAGCCGCTGCCGGCCCGGCTCGATCGGAAACCGTGTGTCCATCGCCGCCGAGCCGAACGGTCCGACCGGTCCCCCGTCGCTGGGAGCGGTCTCGCTCACCTGGAGGACCCGGCCGAGCGGCCGGCCCGCCTCACGGGCATACAGTTCGGCCTTTCGCCGGGCATCGGCGAACGCGTTCTTGCGCGCTTCGGCAAGCAGCACGGCGTCGTTTTCGATCGCGAACGACACGCCGTTCAGCCGCGCCGCGTCACCTCCGGCAGCAATGGCGGCGGACATGAGCTCCCCGGCGCGCCGCAAGTTCCGAATCTTCGCGGTGAGCCCTTGGCTCACGGTGTAGCCGATAATCGCTTGGTCGTCGTTCACTTTCGAGCCGATGCTGAGGTTCGAGGTCTGGAGGTCGGCGGCGGCAATCCCGGCGCGAACGAGCGTGTCGCGCATCCGGGTGGCCGCGATATCGGCGCGATCCAGGGCTTGACCGACCGTGGACGCGTTGGTCTCGACCGCGAAGGCGGCGGTCAGCGTGTCGGGACTCCCGGACACCTCGCCGGTCCCGGTCACCAGTACGCTTTCTCGGAATTGAGCGACGGGCGGAGAATCCACCGTGGCGGCCGCCGAGGCGAACGCCGGACGGCCGCCGAGCGGCCATGGCGACAACACGACGAGTGATGCCAGCACGACGAGTACGGGCGTTGTGACACGGGTCCGGATCATTTCCCACCTTCAAGGCTCTG
>DASWRZ010000026.1:0-5187 GCA_036402935.1 Actinoplanes sp. | reverse complement strand
TCGGGCAGGCTCGCGGAGGCACGATGAATAAGGCGTGGGATATTCCAGCGCCACTTCCACCTTACCAGTGCGTCAGCGAAGCAACGCGCGGGTCTCTTCGACGTCCTGCCGGATCTGCGCCACCAGCGGCTCGATGCCGTCGTATCGACGCTGCTCGCGCAGGTGGGCGACGAAGTCGAGGGCGACCCGCTCGCCGTAGAGATCGCCGGCGAAGTCGAGCACGTAGGCCTCGACCCGCCGCTCACGCCCGCTGAACGTCGGGTTGGTGCCGATCGAGACGCTGGCCGGAAGCCGGCCCGCGTGCTCGCCGCCCCGGATCAGCCAGGCCGCGTAGACACCGTCGGCCGGGACCGCGGCATAGCGGTGGACCATCAAGTTGGCGGTCGGGAAGCCGATCTCGCGCCCGCGCTGGTCACCGCGGACCACAACCCCGCCGACCTGGTGCGGCCGCCCGAGGGCGGCGGCCGCGGCGCGTACGTCACCCGCGTCGACGCAACTGCGGATGTAGGTCGAGCTGTACACGAGTCCGTTGTCGGAGACCAGCGGGGCGTCCTCGACCGTGAAGCCGAACGACCGGCCGAGCCGCTCGAGCAGCGCCACGTCGCCGGCCGCCCGGTGCCCGAACCGGAAGTTGTCGCCGACCACCACGACCGTCGCGTGCAGCGCCTCGACCAGCACGTCGTGCACGAACGCGTCGGGGTCGAGCTGGGAGAACGCGGGGGTGAACGGTTGTACGCAGAGCGCGTCGACGCCCAGCTGCTCGATCAGCTCGGCCTTGCGCACCGGCTCGGTCAGCACGGCCGGATGCGAGCCCGGGCGCACCACCTCGGAGGGGTGCGGGTCGAAGGTCATCACGACCGACTGGAGGCCGAGGTCGCGGGCGCGCTTCACGGTGTGCCCGATGATCGCCTGGTGCCCGCGGTGCACACCGTCGAAGACCCCGATCGTGACGACGGACCGGCCCCACCCGCCCGGCACCGACTCATATCCGCGCCAACGCTGCATGGGCACAGCGTATCGGCATCCCCACTCGACCGAAACGGTACGATTAGCACCGATATGCGTATCGGCTGGAGTGCCCTCGTCCTGCTCGCGGCGGAGCTGACCTTCACGGTTCTGTTCCTTCGCGCGCTCGGTGGTTACCTGCGCAAACGCGATCCGATGTGGCGTGACGTCACGCTCGTCTTCCTGCCCTGCACGGCCCTGTTCGGAGTCGATCTGGCCCGCCGGGCGAGCGGCGGCCACCTGCCGCCCTGGATCGGCATCACGGCCAGTGCGATCCTGCTCACCCAGCCCTACCTGACCGTGCGGCTGGCCGGGCGGCTGCGGCGGGTACCGCGATCGGTGCACTGGCTGATGATCGCGGCGTACCTGGCCATCGCCGTCCCGATCGTGCTCGCCCCGCGGCCGCTCGACCCGCACGAGCTGACGTCGATGATGGTCGCGTTCTCACTGAGCGAGCTGGTGGCGGCCCTGCTGCTGTGGGACAAGGCGCGCACCCGTACCGGGGCCAACCGGGCCCGGCTGATAACCGCGGCGATCGCCACCATCGTCTTCGGCACCATGATCGTCTTCATCGGGCTGGGCGCGATGCCGGGCGCCAACCCGTCGCTGCCGACGGTCAGCCGGGTGCTGGCCCTGATGAGCGGGCTCGGCTATCTGGTCGCCTTCGTGCCGCCGCGCTGGCTGCGCCGGATGTTCTCGGCCACCGCGGCCCAGTTGATCACGGAGCGGCTGCTGCGCGCCCCGGTCGACTCGCCCGAGCAGGTCTGGCAGACCTACGTCGAGATCATGCGCGTACAGACCGGCGCCGACGCGGTCGCCGTGCTGATGCCGCGGGCCGACGGGCAGCTGACCCAGGTCGCGTACGCCGGGCCGCCGATCGCCCGGCCGGACGGTCTCAGCGGCGCCGATCTGACCGCACTCGTCCGGGCCGGGCAGCCGGCGCGACTCCGCGAAGGTGCCGCCGAGGTGCTCGCGGACTTCGGCGACAATCTGGGCGATGACTTCGTCACCGCGCTGAGCATGCCGGTGCCGCCCGACGTCGAGGGCGCGGTCCTGCTCTTCAACTCGCACCGCACCCTGTTCAGCGACGACGACCTGCGGCTCTTCGCCGGCCTGGGCGGGCAGGCCGGGGTGCTGGCCGAGCGCCAGGCGGTGCTCGACGCGCAGCGCCGGCTGGCCACCGAACTGGGCGTCTCGGTGGAGGCGCTCACCCGGGCCAACCAGGCCAAGAGCGCGTTCCTGGCCAACATGAGCCACGAGCTGCGCACCCCGCTCAACGCGATCATCGGGTTCAGCGACCTGATGCGCATGGAGGAGCCGGAGGGCGACCGGCGCAAGGTGCCGGCCGAGTGGGTCGAACACATCCATACCAGCGGCCGGCATCTGCTCGGCCTGATCAACGACATCCTCGACCTGGCCAAGGTCGAGGCCGGTCGCCTGGAGCTGCGGCTCGCCCCGCTGCGGGTCGACACCGCGGTGCAGGAGCTGCTGACCGGTCTGACCCCGCTCTTCACCACCAAGCAGATCACCGTCGACACCACGCTGCTGCCGGCGACCGCGCTGGCCGACCGGGTGCGGTTCCGGCAGATCGTCGAGAACCTGCTCTCCAACGCGATCAAGTTCACCCCGGCGGACGGGACGGTCGCGGTGATCGTCCAGGCGGCCGAGGACCAGGTCTTCGTCTCGGTGGCCGACACCGGCGTCGGCATCGCCGAGGCCGATCAGAGCCGGATCTTCGAGGAGTTCCAGCAGGTCGGCGATCCCGACCGGCAACGCGCGGGAACCGGGCTGGGCCTGGCGCTGACGCGCCGGCTGGTCGAGGCTCACGGCGGCGACATTCTCGTACGCTCGGAGCCCGGCCACGGCAGCGTTTTCACCGTACGCATCCCGGCCGCTCCGGTGATCCGCTCGATGCCGCCCCCGGGTCACGCCGGTAACCAGCCGTACGTGCTGCTGATCGAGGACGACCCGCAGGCCGCCGAGCTGATGTGCGCCCAGCTGAACAGTGCCGGCTACCGGGTCGACGTGGCCGGCGACGGCGAGACCGGGCTGTCCGCCGCCCGTACGCACGCCCCGGACGCGATCGTGCTCGACGTGGCCCTGCCCGACATCGACGGCTGGGAGGTCATCCGCCGCATCAAGGCGGACGACCGGCTGGCCGGCATCCCGGTCTTCTTCGCCAGCATCATCGACGACCCGCAGGCCGGGATCGCCCTGGGCGCCAACGGCTACTTCGTCAAGCCGATCGACCAGGCCCGCCTGCTGCGCGCGCTGGCCGCGGCGATCGCCACCCGGCCCACCCCGCGGGTACTCCTGGTCGACCACGACGACGCGGTCCGCCAGGCGATCGAGGAGGGCCTGCGGGCGGGCGGCGCCGACGTGGTGGCCTGCGCCGACGGGCGGGAGGGCCTGGCGATGAGCCGGCAGGGCGAGTTCGACCTGATCGTCTGCGACATGCAGTCGCCCGAGGTGGACGGGTTCAGCCTCCTGGCCGCCATCGAGCGGGAACCGGCCACCCAGCACACCCCGGTGCTCGGCCTGAGCGCGGCCGCCCTGGCCGACCACTCCCCCGGCGACACCGGAGCGCTGGTCGCGACGGCCATGGCCGGCGGGGTGGCGGCCGACGCGATGGCCGGCCGCCCGGGCTGGGAGAACCTGGCGCCTCTGCTCGGCACCCGGCCGGTCTCGCCGGCTCAAGAAAATGATCGGAAGGACGCCCGGTGACGAAGATTCTGCTGGTCGAAGATGAGGAGCTGAACCGCACGCTGGTCAAGGCGGTGCTCGCCCGCGCTGAGGTGGCCGCGGTGCGGGAGGCGGCCGTGATCGACGCGTTCAGCCTGGCGTCGGCCCGCGAGAAGCTCGGCACCGAGGACGTCGACCTGGTATTGCTCGACATGAACCTGCCCGACGGCAACGGGCTGAGCCTGGCCCGCGAGCTGGCCTCGGCCGGCATGCCGGACGGTCGCCGCAGGCCGGCGGTGGTGGCGGTGACGGCGAGCGTGCTCCCCCAGGACCGCGCCGCCGCGATCGAGGCCGGCTGCGACGGCTTCCTCGACAAGCCGTACGCGGCCGCCGACCTGGTCGCGACCGTAGCCCGCCACCTGCCGTCCTAGCTGTCGCAAGTTGTCCACAGCCGCCCCCCACGATCTCCAAAAACCCGCAAGAATCGAAACCGGGGGTGGCCCCGGGCGGCCGCGTTTAGGGCGAGCGTGGGTAGCGGCGAGCGCAGGTCGACTCAGGCCGGCGCGAGCACGATCTCGGCGCGCGCTCGGCCGGTCTGCTCCGAGACGATCGCGAGCAGCTCGCCGGACGGGGCGAATACGGCGTACGGTCCCTCGACGCCGATAGGCGTGAGTGGCCCGCCGTGGCTGAGCACCCGGGCCTCATCGGCCGTGGCCTCGCGCTGCTGGAAGGTCTGCCGTGCGGCTTCGGCCATCGGCAACGAAACCACGTCGGGCGCCTTCTCCTCCAGCTGCTCCAGGGAAAACGCCTCGGCCAGCGTCATCCGGCCGACCGCAGTGCGCCGCAGCGCGGTCAGGTGGCCCCCGACGCCGAGAGTCTGGCCGAGGTCGCGGGCGATCGCCCGGATGTAGGTGCCCGACGAGCAGGTGACCTCGATGTCGACGTCGATGACCTGGCGCCCGTCGGTGGTGACCGTGCGGCGCAGGTCGAGCACGTCGAGACGGGAGATCGTCACCCGCCGGGCCGGTAGCTCGAACTCCTCGCCCTCGCGGACCCGCTTGTAGGCCCGCTTTCCGTCGACCTTGATGGCGCTGACCGCGCTCGGCACCTGGTCGATCTCGCCGCGCTGGGCCGCCAGTCCGTCGTGGACAGCGGCGTCCTCGACGCCGTCGACCGCAGCAGTGGAGGTGACATCGCCCTCGGCGTCGTCGGTGATCGTCGACTCGCCGAGCCGGACCGTCGCGGCGTAGCTCTTCTCCGAGCCGATCACGTAGGTGAGCAGGCGCGTCGCCTTGTTGACGCCGATGATCAGCACGCCGGTCGCCATCGGGTCGAGCGTGCCGCCGTGCCCGACCCGGCGCGTCCTGGCCAGTCGCCGGATGCGCGCCACGACGTCATGCGAGGTCATCCCCGCCGGCTTGTCCACCACGATGAGCCCGTCCGCTGTCACCCGCCCACCCTGCCAGACGGCCCGCACCGGGTGTCCCGTCGGGTCACGCC
>DASWRZ010000025.1:0-6705 GCA_036402935.1 Actinoplanes sp. | reverse complement strand
TCAACCCGGAGAAGGCGATCGACGCGGCCGAGAAGGCGCTCGGCAGCTGGACCGGCCCGGGCAAGGACGGCGACGTGCCGCCCACCCCGGAGCTCGAGTCCGGCCCGCTGCTGCTGGTCGACCGGCCCGGCTCGGTGCAGTCCTCGCTGCGGATGGCGCTGCCCGCGGTGACCCGCACCCACCCCGACTACGCGCCGCTCCAGCTGGCCAACCTGGTCTTCGGTGGCTACTTCTCGTCCCGCTGGGTCGAGAACATCCGCGAGGACAAGGGCTACACGTACGGCCCGCACTCCTCGATCGAGCACTTCCTGGCCGGCTCGGCCCTGCTGGTCTCGGCCGAGGTCGCGACCGAGGTGACCGGCCCGTCCCTGCTCGAGACCCGGTACGAACTGGGCCGCATCGCGAGCCTCCCGCCGGGCGAGGACGAGCTCGAGCAGGCCCGCCGCTATGCCCTGGGCACGCTGCGGCTGGGCATGTCGACCCAGGCCGGGCTGGCCGGGCTGGCGAGCATCTACGCGAGCTTCGGCCTGCGCCTCGACTACCTGCGCGAGCACTCGGCGGCCCTCGCCGCGGCCACCCGCGAGGAGGTCGCCGCGGCGGCGACGCGCTATCTGGCCCCGGCCAAGGCGATCACCGTCGTGCTCGGCGACGCCGACAAGGTCGAGGGCTCGCTGGCGGCGCTGGTTCCGGTGGAACGCGGCGACACGTGACCGAACCTGAGCAACCTGACCTGGGTGAGCAGCCCGGCCTGCCGCCGCTCGCCCGCAGCGACCTCGACCGGTCGGCCCTGCGCCGCCGCGACGACGCGTGGCTGGCCAAGGCCTGGGACGAGGGCGTCGTGCTCGTGGTCGACCTGAGCAAGGGCGGCCGGGCGCTGGTCACCGACCGGGCTGACGGCAGCGCCGCGCTGGTGCTGGTGCCATCGGCCGAGGCGCCGGAGGGCGACCACTGGTTCCTCGGGATCGACCCGTCGGGTCTTGCGGTGTGGACCATCGACGCGCCGCTGCCGTCGCTGGACGAGACGCGCGCGGTCACCTTGCGCGACATCGGGCACCTGCTCGACGACCGCGACGCCGGGCTGTTCACGGCCGCCGCCGCGCTCGACAACTGGCACGCCAGCCATAAGTTCTCGCCGCGTACCGGCTTGCCGACCGAGGCCGTGGAGGCCGGCTGGGCCCGGCGCGACACCGAGGGCAACATGATGTGGCCCCGCACCGACCCGGCCATGATCGTGCTGGTGCACGACGACGTGGCCGGTCCGGAGGGCCGCTGCCTGCTCGGGCACAACGCGGGCTGGCCGGTCGGCCCCGACGGCGTACGCCGGTTCTCCTGCCTGGCCGGCTACGTCGAGCCCGGCGAGTCGGCCGAGGCGTCGGTGATCCGCGAGGTCGGCGAAGAGGTCGGCATCGCACTGCGCTCGCTGCACTACGCGGGCAGCCAGTCCTGGCCGTACCCCGGCTCCTTGATGCTCGGCTTCCACGCCGTGGCCGATCGTGATCAGCCGTTCCGCCTCGATCCGGAGGAGATCGACGAGGCCCGGTGGTTCACCCGGGGTGACGTGGCCCGGATGATCGAGGGCGAGTTCGTCGACCCGGAGACCGGCCACCCGGCGAGCCTGCCGATGCGTGCTTCGATCGCGTTTTATTTGATTGAACGCTGGTTGCGCGGTTTGCCCGCGTAATGTCGCCAGCCCGGTCTAAGCGGAGAAGTTTTCTTCTTCTGCGGTAACCTTCCCGCGTTCTCAGACCGTCTCGAAATACAAGGACCGAGAGGTGGATTCGATGACGCAGGTAGAAGCGCCCGCATGGACCTCCATGACGGACGACGAGCGGGCCCAGTTCGACCGGGACGGGATCCTCGTCGTGCCGGGCGTGCTCAGTGAGAGCGAGATCGAGGTCGGGCGCAACGCGATCCAGGCCGCATACGAGCGGGCGCAGCAGCCCGGTGGCCACGGCCTGAACGCGACGGGTGCGCTGCACCAGCTTTCCGCGGTGACCTCCGTCCCCGAGCTGGCCTACCTGCTCGACCACCCGGTCGCGTTCAAGTACATCTGGTCGCTGCTCGGGTGGAACACGCACATCTACCACTCCCACGTGGACGTGCACCCGCAGATCCACGAGAAGCAGAAGGACTGGTGGCACTGGCACCAGGACGGTGGCCGGCAGAACCGCGAGATCGAGACCGACCCGCGCCCGATGTTCTCCGTGAAGCTGGCGTACTGGTTCTCCGACGTGAGCGAGACCGGCCGTGGCAACTTCACCGTGATCCCCGGCAGCCACAAGACCAACTGGCTCCCCGGCCCGCCGAGCCGTGGCGTTCCGTGGCCGGTGCCCGAGGGCGCGACCCAGATCACCGCCAACCCGGGTGACCTGGTCGTCTTCGACCGGCGCATCTGGCACGCGCGCTCCGACAACTACTCGCCGATCACCCGCATGGGCGCGTTCTTCGGTTACACCTACCGCTGGATCGCCGGCCGCGACGACGTTGCCCACCTGCCCAACGAGCCGTGGTTCGACACGCTCAACGACGTGCAGAAGCAGCTGCTCGGCCACTGCCCCAAGGGTGACGGCACCGGTGACCACGCCTGGGGCCACTACCCGGAGACCACGCCGCTCTACGGCGCTCTCAAGGAGCGGGGCCTGCTCGACTCCAGCATTCCGGCTCTGATCCCCTGAGACCGCGCATCCGGTTAGAGTCCGGATGTGGGTCAAATCGGGCAATTAGCGACAGCGGCGACTGCGGCGGGACGGCTCGTCCTCGAGGCACTCGAGAGCGAGCACCCGGCGCGGTCGCTGTCTCGTCTCATCGACTCGCCGCGCGCCATCCGGCTGCTGCGGGAGCTGTTCGTCGTGGCGGCACGCCGCACCTTCGTCGGGCGCGACCCGCGAGCGGCCACCCGATACGTCAACGATCTGCTGGCGTACCGGTCACTGCCGGCCGGCGGTGAGGTCGCCCGCCAGGCCGAGGCACTGATCCGATCGGCGATCGGCGAGCCCGAGCTCGCGCACGGCATTCCGGACGTACGCCGCTTCGAGCTGATCTGCTACGTCGTCGGCGACCTGGCCGGGTCCGGTGGCGACGCGATCGCGCTGATCGACCAGGCGGAGAGGCGGGTGGCCCGGTTCGACCGGCCCCGCAACCGCACGATCGGCCGGAGGTCGGTGTGAGCAAACCCAAGCGGCGACCGGTCAACCAGGGCCGGCACGCCGACCCGGCACGGACCCGGCGGACGAACGAGGGACCTGTGCACCCGGCGGCCGCTTCGGCCGGCACCGACCATCCGCCCTGGACCAATGCGGGAGATTATCTGAGGGCGGCGGCCGGCGACGAGGCGCCGGCCCGATTCGGTACGCCCTCCGGGCCGATCGACGACTACGCCCGCCGGGTCTGGCACAACGCGTTCGGCCTGGCCGTCCGGCGCCGCTTCAAGCCCGGCAGTCCACTGGCCGAAATCAGTCGCACGGTCGCCACCGCGGTCCACGTGCACGAGGCGGCCGCCCTGCCGGCGATCGACGCCGAGATGCTGGTGCGGGCCGAACTGGGCGAGACGGTCCCGGTCGACGAGCTCGATCCGTCCGTGCTGGTCGGCGTGCACCTGCTGCTCTTCGCCTCGCTCGCCGACGAGCTGGCCCTGGGCGACGGCGAGCTCGACGACCTCGTCACCGAGGCCGAGCGACTCGCCGCCGCGGAGAGCGTTACGCCGCGATAGCGGCCAGATGATTCTTGACCTGGACGATCGACGGGTTGGTCAGCGCCGAGCCGTCGTCGAACCTCAGGGTGGGCACGGTCTGGTTGCCGCCGTTGACGCTCATCACGAACTCGGCCGCGGCCGAGTCCTGCTCGATGTCGACGACGTCGTAGGCGATGCCTTCCCGGTCGAGCTGCGACTTGAGGCGGTGGCAGAAGCCGCACCAGGACGTCGAGTACATGGTCAACATCGGTCAGGATCCCTTCGGACGGGTCACATGGCACTACGCCGTCCGGCACAACGTCGTACCGGGGTGTCATGATTCCCTACCGTGTTGAGTGATGCGGTGCTGGCCGGGCTCGACCCCGAGCAGCGGACGGCGGTGACGGCTCCCGCCGGGCCGGTCTGCATCCTGGCCGGCGCGGGCACCGGCAAGACCCGGGCGATCACCCATCGCATCGCCTACCGCACGCTGACCGGTGAGGCGAGCCCGCGGCACTTCCTGGCCGTGACCTTCACCGCGCGGGCGGCGGCCGAGATGCGGGCCCGGCTCGGCGCGCTCGGCGCCTCCGGGGTGCAGGCCCGCACGTTCCACGCCGCCGCGCTGCGCCAGGTGCGCTACTTCGCGCACCGGCTGCTCGAGGGCCGCGGGATGCCCGAGCTGTTGGAGAGCAAGGCCCGCATGGTGGGCCTGGCCGCCGCGCGGGCCGGGGTGCGGGCCGACCGTACGGGCGCCCGCGACCTGGCCGGCGAGATCGAGTGGGCCAAGTCGTCGCTGGTCGAGCCGGGCGAATACACGGTCGCCGCCACCAAGGCGCTGCGCGAGCCGCCGTTCGAGCCGGCCAAGGTCGCCGAGGTGTTCGCCGCCTACGAGACGCTGAAGCGCCGGCAGGGCGTGATCGACTTCGAGGACATGCTGCGTGCCGCGGTCTGGGGCATCGAGGAGCACTCCGACGTCGCGGACGAGATCCGCGCGCAGTACCGCCACTTCGTGGTCGACGAATATCAGGACGTCAACCCGCTCCAGCAGCGGCTGCTCGACGCCTGGCTGGGCGGCCGCGACGACCTGACCGTGGTCGGTGACGCCAGCCAGACGATCTACTCGTTCACGGGCGCGACCGCGGGTTATCTGATCGACTTCCCGCGCCTGCGCAAGAACGCGGTGGTGGTGCGGCTGGTCCGCGACTACCGCTCGACCCCGCAGGTGGTCGGCCTGGCCAACGCGGTGATCCGCCAGGCCCGGGGCAACGAGGCGCGGCTGCGGCTCGAACTCGTCGGCCAGCGCCCGCCGGGCGCCGAGCCGGAACTCAAGATCTTCCCGGACGAGGTGGCCGAGGCGGCGGCGGTGGCCCGGCGCTGCCGCGATCTGATCGCTTCCGGCACTCCGGCGAGCGAGATCGCCGTGCTTTTCCGTACGAATGCGCAGTCCGAGGCGTACGAGGAGGCGCTCGCCGAGGCGCAGGTGCCGGCCGTGGTGCGCGGTGCCGAGCGGTTCTTCGAGCGTCCCGAGGTGCGCCAGGCGATGATCGCGTTGCGCGCTGCCGTGCGTTCCACGCCCGGCGAGACCCCGTTGGTGGTCGCGGTGGTCGAGGCGCTCGCGGCGACGGGCTGGTCGCGCGAGCAGCCGCCGGCCGGCGGCGCCGCCCGCGAGCAGTGGGAGGCCTTGGCGGCTCTGGTCGCGCTTGCCGAGGAGTACGCGAAGACGCCCGCTCTCGAACCGATCGGTGAGGCCGGGGCCGTGCAGCGCGACATCTCGCTCTCGGCGTTCAACGACGAGCTGGCGCGCCGGGCCGAGCAGCAGCACGCCCCGACGGTCGAGGGTGTGACGCTCGCCTCACTGCACTCGGCCAAGGGCCTCGAGTGGGACGCCGTCTTCCTGGTCGGGCTCGCCGACGGCACGCTTCCCACGACGTACGCGAAAACCCCCGACCAGCTGGAGGAGGAACGCCGCCTGTTGTACGTCGGGGTGACCCGGGCCCGGCAGTGGCTCTGGCTCTCCTACGGCCAGCTGCGGTCCTCGGGCGGCCGGGCCCGGCGGCCGTGCCGCTTCCTGCCCCAGCTCGAACGCACGACGTCAACCGAACGGGCCGGGGACCGCAGTCGGAAACCCGACCGGAGGCGGCCCCAGGTCGCGTTCTGCCGCATCTGCGGGGCCACCCTGCTGGCCGGCGCCGACCGCAAACTGGGCCGCTGCACGACCTGTCCGTCGGACCTGGACGAAGATCTCTACGAGCGTTTCCTGAGCTGGCGCAAGCGCACCGCGGCCGAGCTCAAAGTCCCTGCGTACGTAGTCTTCACCGATGCGACCCTGGTGGCGCTGGCGGAGCGCCGGCCGAGCAGCCCGCCGGAGCTGCTGGCGATCGCCGGAATCGGCCCGCGCAAGCTCGGTCAGTACGGCGAGGCGGTCTTCGCTCTGGTGGCCGGAGCGAGCCCCGATGATCTTGCTCCTGAGGCCGCCCCGAAAAACTTTGAAAACTAGTCCTTAATTCGTTTGCCCTCGCTTGTAAGGCAGGCATAGCCTCAGAACACACCTCAGCGAGCAGCTGCTTGCCAGGGGTTAAACATCACGAGCGCAAGGCATATGGAGGAGGTGGCAACGATGGTGACGAACAACCTGACGCGACCGTCGGTGCTGCTGACTGCTGCCTGCGCTCCGTCCACCCTGACGCCCGCCGTTCCGGTATTGGCTGCAGCGTGGGCTCCGATTTCGCGGGTGCACCAGGTCCAGATCCAGGCCGAGCTGGCTCTGACTGCGCTGGTTCCGACCGGCGGTCGCTCCAACGGAATCAATGGCTCCACCGGGTTCATGGGTCTTGGCAGCTCTGCCGGCAGCACCGGCTCTGTAGACGGCAACGGCTCTGTCGTGAGCAACGGCTCTCTCAACAGCAACGGCTCTGTCAACAGCAAGCGGTACGCCGATGAGCGCGGGATCCCGCCTCGAGGAAGGCCGGTCTGATCTATCAGACCAACGGCTCACCTCGAGGCCGCGGAACCCGATAACCGGGATCCGCGGCCTA
>DASWRZ010000024.1:0-14545 GCA_036402935.1 Actinoplanes sp. | reverse complement strand
CGGCTCGGGGTGGCTCTCGGCGCCGACCCGCTGACCTTCGCCGGCCTGGCCGGCCTGGGCGACCTGGTCGCCTCCTGCTCGTCGCCGCTGGCCCGCAACCGCACGTTCGGCGAGCACCTGGGCCGCGGCGAGAGCCTGGAGCAGGCGCAGGCGGCCACCCGGCAGACCGCCGAGGGCGTCAAGAGCTGCCTGTCGATCCGCGACCTGGCCCGGGCACACGCCGTCGAGATGCCGATCGTCGAACAGGTCGAGCGGGTCTGCCACGAGGGCGTCGACCCGCAGATCGCGGTAAAACTGCTGATGGGGCGGGAGATGAAGCCGGAATGAACGACGGCACGAAGGTAGTGCACGCGGGGCTCCCCGAGCCGGCGGCCGGCGAGCCGTTCCTGCCCGGGCCGGTCTTCGCCGCGCCCTACCACCTCGACCCGGTCGAAGGCCCGGTCGGCAACGGCTACGCCCGCACCGAGCACCCGACCCGGCGCGCCCTGCAGGACGCGATCGGCGAGCTCGAGGGCGGCCGCACGCTGGTCTTCTCCAGCGGCCAGGCGGCGATCACGGCGCTGCTGCTCTCGGTGCTGCGCACCGGCGACACGGTCGCGCTGCCGGCCGACGGTTATTTCACGGTCCGGGCTTTCGCCCAGACCACCCTTCGCGGCCTCGGCGTCGAGACGATCGAGGTGCCGACCGCCGGGCCGTACCCCGACTTCTCGGGCGTACGCCTCGTGCTGCTCGAGTCCCCCGCCAACCCGGGACTCGACGTGTGCGACATCCGCGCGGTGGCCGCGGCCGCCCACGAGGCCGGCGCGCTGGTCGCGGTCGACAACACCACGGCGACCCCGCTCGGGCAGAACCCGCTCGCGCTCGGCGCCGACGTGGTCGTGGCGTCCGGCACCAAGGCGCTGACCGGCCACTCCGACCTGCTGCTGGGCTATCTGGCGACCAACGACGACGAGCTCTACGAGCAGGTCGAGACGTGGCGCAAGCAGACCGGCTCGGTGCCCGGGGCGTTCGACTGCTGGCTGGCCCACCGCTCGATCGCCACGCTCGACCTGCGCCTGCGGCGGCAGAGCGAGAACGCGGCCGTGCTGGCCACGATGCTGAGCGAACGGTCCGATGTGTCCGGCGTGCGCTGGCCCGGCCTCGCGAACGACCCGGCCTTCAAGGTGGCGAGCGAGCAGATGCGACGCATCCCCGGGGTGGTCTCGTTCGACTTGGGCGACGCGGCCCGCGTGGCCCGCTTCCTGGCCGCCGCCGAGCTGGTCTTCGCGGCGACCTCGTTCGGCGGCGTGCACACGACCGCCGACCGGCGGGCCCAGTGGGGCGACGACACGTCGCCCGGCTTCGTACGGCTCTCCTGCGGCATCGAGGACACCGACGACCTGGTGGCCGACCTCACGGCCGCACTCGACCAGGCATGAGCTGGGCGAGCTTCTCGGGCGACGAGGTCGCCGCCCTGACCCGGGGCGAGAGCTTCTTCGCCGCTCCGGCTGAGCGGGTCTGTCCCGCTTGCGGAGGATCACGCTTGCGGGCGTACGTCACCAGCCCGCCCGCCGCGCGGCGCCCCACACTGGTCAGTTACGCCTGGTGCGGGTCCTGTCAGAAATTCGTCGGCACCCGCTCGAAGCACCCGGAGGGCCTGGTCTTCTCCGACCCGCTCGCCCTGCTCTCCGACACCGAGCGGCGCGAGCTGGAGCGCAGCCTGACCGGCTTCCTGGCCCACCTCGACGAGCTCTGGGATGCCGGCGTCCTGCCGCAGACCTTCGCCGCCGGAGAGGCCCGCCGCTGATCCCAGCCGGTGCCCAGCGCGCCGCTGCTCCCAGCCGGTGCCCAGCGCGCCGCTGCTCGCGGCCGGTGCCCAGCGCGCCGCTGCTCGCGGCCGGTGCCCAGCGCGCCGTTACTCGCGGCCGGTGCCCAGCGCGCCGTTACTCGCGGCCCGTGCCCAGCACGCCGCTACTCCCGGCCCGTGCCCGGCACGCCCTCGATCGGCAGGACCTGACCGAGGTTGACGCCCTTGGCCGAGCACTGTTTTCCCGACGCGCTCACGAAGATCGCCTTGGTCTCCCCGGGCGGGGTGATCCGGTAGCCGCGGACCGATACCGGGTCGCACCTGCTCTTCGAGGTCTTACCGGTGTCCTTCGTGACGAGGACGGCGCGCGCCTGCTGGCCGGGGGCGAGAGTGATCGTCTTGTCGGTGCCCTGGGTCAGCTTGGAGTGCTTGAACGGTTCGTTGACCCGGGTGCCGTTCTCGCTGGTCACCCAGGAGACGGTGGGGAAGCCGGAGAGCGTGCACGGGTGACTCGACTTGGCAATGAAGATCAGGTTGTTGTGGAAGGTGCCGGCCGCCTTGCCCTTCGGGCCCAGCTTCAGCGACAGGTCAGCGGTGTGGCAGCGCGGCGTGCCGCCGGCATTGTTGCCTCCCGGCCCGGTCCCGGTGCCGGTGCCGGTGCCGGTGCCGGCACCGGCCGAGGCCCCGTTGACGAAGGTGGGCGAGGCGGTTTTGTGGTCTCCTCCGGAGCAGCCGGCCAGAAGCGCGACCGGGACGACGAGGAGAGCCAGAAGCTGTTTCACGGTTCCGTTGTACCTGCCGCAGGCCAGAGTGAACCCATCTGTCAGCCGTTCGACCGGCTCCGGCGACGATCGGGTGGACCGGGCCGACCCTGTCGCCCCTTGACTGACCGGACGTTTTCCGATGGTCGCGGCCGAAGATCGTCGCCGGTCCCCGACCGGCCGCTGTCCAGGCGCTCCGCCGGCCTCGGGCGACCGCGCGGTCCCTGATTGGGCGGGCCGCCTGTCCATGAACGTTCGCCGGGTCTGAGTCGTCAGGCGGCTTTGGCGCGGGGCCGGCCCCAGCAGTGGTGGCGTTCGCCGCGGACGCCGGTGCGTTACGGCGCTGGGCAGCCGGTCCGGATGTCTGCGCGGCGCCCACCTGGCGCCGTAGTGCGGGCGGATGGACAGCGGCCCGAACCGGTCGAAGGTGAACAGCGCTGCGGAAACTCCCGGGTGAACTGCTCGGTGCGGTCGAGTTTGACGTCGAAGTCCGGATCCTTGGATTCTTTCCCACGTGTAGGTCCGCGGCCGGCTGTTCTGGTTGGCGCACAGCCGTTCCCGGCCGATGACCATCCGCCGGCGGGCGTCGATCGCGAGGTAGTCGGCGAGTTTACGCAGGCTTCAACGGGTGAACGGGCGCCCGAGTTGGCTCGGGCGTGTGGTGGCCGTCGCGACGATGAAGGCCTCGTCGTGGTGGTTGATCCGGTGGGGACGGCGTCCCGCCCATTGACGGGTCAGCGCGCGTAATCGGATCTGTTCGAACGGCTGGATCACGTCGCGGACGGTGTCCTCATGTGCCGCGACCAGCCGGGCGATCGACGGCATCGGGGCCCGGCGCCGATGCATGATGATCGTCGCCCGGCGCACCCGCACCGGATCGTGCTTTCCCGGCGCAGCGGTTGCCGCAGCCCGCAGCCCGCAGCCCGCGGTCCTCGTCCTGGGTCAACCGGCGTGCCCGTACCGGCTCGGCCAACCCGACCACCCTCACTCTCGACAGTGAACGTCACCGCCGTCGAGATTGATCTCCCGTCGTGTCACCAACCCGGCCAACGTCAACGCACTGGGCAACCGGCTCTGTCTCTAGGCTGGCCGGGGGCGGCGGGTGATGACGGCGGCGGCGCCGAGGGCGGTCGCGACCAGGCCGCCGAGCACGAGGACCAGGATGTAGGGGTCGACGATCTCGATGCGGCTCTCGGCGATCCGGTCGGCGGGCAGCGCCTGCGGGGTGATCGCCGGGATCACGGCGTCGGGACCGTACTGCGCGAGCAGGACCACGGCGCAGAAGACCAGCGCCAGCGTGATCGCCCCGCTGAGCAGGGCGGCCAGCAGTGCGCGACGAGGGGTGCCGAGGTTCATCGAGAGCGCGGCGATCGCGGCCGTGCCGGTGAGTGCGAGCGCCCACCACGTCGACGCCGGGATGGGCGGCACGAAGACGGCGCCGAGCAGCCAGGTCAGGGCCGCGACGGCGCCGCAGCCCACCGCGGTCAGGCGCAACTGGGCCGTGGCCCGGCCCGACCGCGCGCAGACCAACACCAGCCCGAGGGCATAGGCCACGACGACCACGCCCCCGACCAGCAGCCCGACGCCGTTCTCGGACTCGGAGCCGGTGGTCGCGCGGGCGTGGGACACGCACACCGCCGCTATGCCGCCGGCCAGCAGATAGCCCGCGGCGCGCAGCAACCAGGCGATCGCGCCGTTGCCGAGCGGGCCGAGCATCGCCGCCCGGCGGGCCTGCCAGCACACCACGGCCAGCACCGACACCACGGCGTCGAGCGGCCAGACCAGCGGGCGGAAGCCGATGGTCGCGGCCCAGGCCAAGACGGTTCCCAGGGCGCCGAGCACAACGGCCAGGTGCACGGCCGCTCGCAGCAGACGGAACTGGGTGATCGCGGCGCGCATGCAGCCGCCGGCGAAACGCCAGCGCTCGCCGCGGCCCTCGAGCGCCGCCAGCTCGGCCCGCATCGCGCGACCCCAGTCCGGCCGGGCGGCCGGCAGGAAATGGGCCGTGGCGTCGAGGAGCCGGCCGGGAAGGTCGGCCATCACGCCTCCCGGAGCCGTGGGCGGGCCGGCGCTGCCGCCGGCTCTTGCGCCAACTCGGCGGCCCAGCGCACGCCGGACCCGGTCAGCCGGTAGAGATGGCGGGGCGGCCGGCCCTGCGGCGGCTCGTCTTCCCAGGTCGCCTCCAGTAGGCCGCGATCGCAGAGGCGGATCAGGATCGGGTAGAGGGAGCCGGCCGCGAGCTTGACCTGGCGGCCCAGCTCATAGCCGTATCGCCAGGTGGCGGGGTCCTCGGCCAGTGCGTTGAGCACGGCCAGGGTCTGCGCCGAGGGGCGTCTCGTTCGGGCCATGGGCGAACTCTACCTAGATAGATATCGGTGGGCAAGGGTGGGTGGCTGCTACGGTCCGGGCTCGCGTTCGGGCCCTTCTCACTTTGGTCGCGGCTGCGGCGGGAGCCATCCGCTAATCGCCCTGCTTGCCCGGTCCGCTCGTGATCGGGAGGACCTGGCCGAGATCGGTGCCCTTGACCGAGCATTGTGTGCCCGGGGCGCTCACGAAGATCGCGGCCGTCTCGTCGGGCGGATAGATCCGGTAGCCGCGCACGTCGGTCGGCTTGCAGCTGCCGGCCGGGAAGTTGAGGGCCGCGTGCGTGACCAGCACGGCGTGGGCCTGGCCGCCCGGCGCCAGCGTGATCGTCTTCTTGGTGCCCGAACCGCGCTCGAACGGGTCGTTGACCTGGGTTCCGTTGTCGCCGCTGACCCAGGAGACGCCGGGATAGCCGTAGAGCGTGCACCGGTGAGCGGACTTGTCGGTGAACACCAGGTTGGTGTGATAGGTGCCGGCGGCCGCATCGCCCGTACCCATCTTCACCGAGAGGTCGCCGGTGTGGCAGCGCCCGGTGCCGCCGGTCGAGGTCGTGCTGCCGCTGTCGCTCGGGCCAGGGGCTGCCGTCGTCGTGGCCGTCGTGGTGGTGGTCGTAGCGCTGGGCGTCGGCGACGCGGTCGTGTCGTTTCCCGCCGAGCAGCCGGTGAGCAGAAGGGCTGGGACGGCAAGGAGGGGCAGAAGTCGTTTCATGATTCCTCTCGTACCGCCCGTTGATGAGGCGCAGGTTTGACGCTGAAGCGGCCGGTGGCGCCGTCCCCGTAGACGATCGGCAGGAGACGCTTCATGACTCCTTGTTAGTCGCCGACCCCTCTTCGGTACCTCAGCAATTCATGCCACTCAGGCCGACGCTCGCTGGGCGGCGAAGTCGCTGAGCCAGTCCCGGGTCACCGGCATCTCGGCGTCGCCGGTCACGCGGCGCAACGCGTCGCTCGGCGGCACGCCCAGCAGCACCAGCGTCATGCTCGCCAGCAACGTCGACCGGCCGATCCCTCCGAAGCACTGCGTCGCCACGAAGCGCCCCGCCCGCACGTTGGCCGCCAGCCGCCCGGACAGCCCGATCATGCGGGCCGCCTCCTCGCGCGGCGCCGTCCCGTCGGCGGCCGGAAAGGGCAGGAACTCCAGGCCCAGCCGGCTCGCCTCGGCGACCGTGCCGGTGAACCCCAGCCGCTGCTGCTCGGCCCCGGTCAGCGCCGAGACCAGCAGGTTGACGCCGGCACCCGCCAGCTCGGTCAGGTGCTCCGCCGGCCACGCGTCCGTACGCGGATGGGCGATGGTCGCCAGCCGTCCGGCCTGTTCCGGCCCAGGCCGAGGCCCTGCGATCACGTGGAGTGTCAGTGTCATTGACTCCCTGTTCCCTTTGCCGTGGCAGCGGCCGGGTCATCCCGCATGTGGCTCACGCAGAGTAGGGTCACCCCCGGCATGCCCGCTAGCGAGAGGCCCCAGGAAACGTGACGTCCCCTCGGAAGACCCGCGTTGCGATCGTGTTCGGTGGTCGAAGCACCGAACACGCCATCTCGTGCGTGAGCGCCGGGAGCATACTTTCCGCGCTCGATCCCGACCAGTATGAGGTGGTCCCGGTCGGCATCACACGGGAGGGACGGTGGGTTCTCGCCGGGGGAGATCCGGCCCAGTTCGCGATCGCCGGACGGGAACTGCCCGAGGTGACCGAGGCCAGCGGAAACACGGTCGTGCTGGCGGCCGACCCGACCGCCACCGACCTGATCGTGCGCGACCCGGCCGAGGGTGTCTCCTCGCTCGCCGGGGTCGACGTGGTCTTTCCGGTGCTCCACGGGGCGTTCGGCGAGGACGGCACGATCCAGGGCATGCTCGAGATGGCCGGCATTCCGTACGTCGGGGCCAACGTCTTCGCCTCGGCCGCCTCGATGGACAAAGAGTTCACCAAGAAGCTGGCCGCGGTCGAGGGCATCCCGGTCGGCCCCTACGCGGTTCTCCGGGCCGGCGTCTCACTGTCCGAAGCCGACAAGGAGCGGCTCGGGCTGCCGGTCTTCGTGAAGCCGTCGCGGGCCGGCTCGTCGCACGGCATCACCAAGGTGACCGACTGGGCCGACCTGGATGACGCGATCGCCACCGCCCGGCAGGTCGACCCCAAGGTGCTCGTCGAGGCCGCGATCGTCGGGCGTGAGATCGAGTGCGGCGTGCTCGAGGCCGAGGCCGGCAGCGCACCCGAGGCGTCCCTGCTCGCCGAGGTCCACGTCGACGACCACGACTGGTACGACTTCGAGGCCAAATACCTCGACGACGGCCACAACGACATTCCGGCCGACCTGCCGGACGAGGTCACCCGCAAGGTCCAGGACTACGCGCGGCGCACCTTCACCGTCCTCGACTGCGCCGGTCTGGCCCGGGTCGACTTCTTCGTGACCGCCGACCACGAGGTCTACCTCAACGAGATCAACACGATGCCGGGGATGACGCCGCGCTCGGCCTTCCCGCAGATGTGGGCCGCGACCGGGCTCGAGTACCCCAAGGTCGTCGACCGGCTGATCCGCACCGCGCTGCACCGCGGCACCGGCCTGCACTAGCGGCTAGCCGCCGCAGCCGGTCGGCACCGCGGCCGCCTTCGACTTGATCGTCTCGACGACGGCGTCGGAGAACTCGTTCGCCCACTGCGCCGGCTGGTCGTAGCTCGCCGGCACGCCGACCTGCACCGCGACCTCACGGTCCATCGTGGTGAACAGTTTGGTCGCCGGGCCGTCGTCGCCGTACCAGCAGACGCCGTTCATCACCAGCAGGTCGGCGTCGAGCGGCACGCAGCCGGTCTGCCCGGGCGTGATCGTCTGGCACATCGGCGGCTGGACGACACCGCACTGCAGGGTGATCGCCGGGTCGCCGTACGCCCCGTTCTGCTCCGGGCCCGCGCTGACCTTGCGGGCCGGCAGATTGCGCACCTGGTTGGGCAGTTGCGAGGTCAGCGCGAGGCACGCCTGGGCGTCGTGCGCCGACAGCTTGGGCGCACCCACCTGCACCGGCGTCGACGGCACCGGCTGGACGGCCGACGACGTCGGAGCCGGCGCCGCGGACGGCTGATCGTCCGGCGTGAGCTTCCAGAAAATCAGGACCCCGGCGATCAGCGCGATCGGCAACGCGACCGCGGCGGCCGTCAACGCGGCGCTCCGGATGGACTTGTCGGGCGCTTCCGCCGGTGGGGTCTCGAGGTCGACCATGTTCAGAGGTTTACCACGGAGCAGGTGAGCGTTCGCATGATGCCCGGAACGTACTGGACTTTGCTCACAATGAGGCTGCCCAGGTCGTCGACGGTGTGTGACTCGGCGAGCACGACCACGTCATAGGGCCCGGTTACGGCGTCGACGCGTACGACACCCGGTATTTTGCCGATCGCGGCGGCCACGTCATGAGCCCTTCCGACCTCAGTTTGGATGAGGATGTATGCCTGGACCACGATCCGACTCCAATCCGCTGCCGCTGGCTAGAACGTGAAACTACCGTACGAATCCGTTTGGCAGCGGGACGCCACCAGGAACGAAGGGCCCGCACGTGAGCATTGCCGAGACCGGGGAGTTCGGGCTCATCGCCCGGATCGTCGCACGGCTCGACACCGGACCGGCCACGTTACTCGGGCCGGGAGACGACGGTGCGGTGGTCGCGGCCCCCGACGGGCGGGTCGTGGCATCGACCGACGTGCTGGTCGAAGGCCGTCACTTCCGCCGTGACTGGTCGGCGGCCACCGACATCGGACACCGGGCCGCGGCGGCCAATCTGGCCGACATCGCGGCGATGGGCGCCAAACCGACCGCGTTGCTGGTCGCGCTCTGCGTTCCACCCGATCTCGACCCGGCCTGGGCCGAGGAACTGGCCGACGGCCTGTCGGCCGAGGCCGCCCTGGTCGAGGCGAGCGTGGTGGGCGGCGACATGTCGGCGAGCCCCACGCTCACCGTCGCGGTCACGGCCCTGGGTGATCTGCAAAATCAAACCCCGGTCGTACGCGGCGGGGCCCAGCCCGGAGACGTGATCGCCCTAGCCGGACGGGTCGGCCACGCCGCGGCCGGATACACGGTGCTGTCACGTGGTTTCCGCACCCCGAAGCTGCTCGTCGAGGCCTATCGGCGGCCCTCGGTGCCGTACGCCCAGGGGCCGATCGCGGCCCGGCACGGCGCGACCTCGATGATCGACGTCTCGGACGGACTGCTGCAGGATCTGGGCCACATCGCGACGGCCAGCGTGGTCGGCATCGACGTTCACACCGACGCGTTCCAGGTGCCGGGGCCGATGCGCGACGCGGCTTCGGCGCTCGGCGTCGACCCGTACGTCTGGCTCCTCGCCGGAGGCGATGACCACGCGCTCGCCGCGACGTTCCCGCCCGGCGTGGCCCTGCCGGAGGGTTGGTGGCCGATCGGCTCGGTGCACGAGGGCACCGGGGTGACCGTCGACCGCAAGCCGTGGACGGGCGGGACGGGCTGGGACCACTTCCGCTGATTTAGGGTTGTGCCCGTGCAAGACATCAAGATCAGGTTGGCCCGATACGACGAGCCGGCCGTCGTCGCCCTGCTGGTGGACGTGATGGCCGAGTTGTCCGGCCGGTACGGCGGTTCGGGCGACGACACGCCCGTGGACCCTGATGACTTCGTGCCGCCGAACGGTGCCTTCTTCGTCGCTCACGCCGACCCGGTCGGGCTCGTCGGCTGTGCGGGGTGGCGTCGCCACGGTGACGATGCCGAGTTGAAGAGAATGTTCACCGCTTCCGTGGCTCGCGGTCGCGGGCTGGGCCGCCGGATGCTGACCACGATCGAGGAGTCGGCCCGTGAGGCCGGCTGCAAGCGGGTGATCCTGGAAACCGGCGACCGCCAGCCGGAGGCGGTCGCTCTCTACGAGTCAGCCGGCTACACCCGCATCGATGACTTCGGCCACTACGCGGGCCAGGAGGGCGTGCTCTCGTTCGCCAAAGTTCTCTGAAGCCGCAAACACATCCAGCCCTTCGGCCCGGTGGGGCCAGAAGGGCTGGAGGGAAGAAACCGGACTAGGCGCGGACGACCTTGCCGGCCTTGATGCACGAGGTGCAGACCTGGAGCTTCTTGGTGGTGCCACCACCGGCCGGGGTACGCACCGACTGGATGTTGGGGTTCCAGCGGCGGTTGGTCCGCCGGTGCGAGTGGGACACGTTGTGGCCGAAGCCCGGTCCCTTGCCACAGACGTCGCACACGCTAGCCACGGAATACTCCTGGGGTAATCGAGTGAGCCTCGGTGAAGCTCGAGCTTGCCCAAAATTCGAAGGCGCCCAGCGGTGACCGCACAGGCAACCCGGCAAGGCTACCCGATGGCCCGCCACGACAGCCAATCGGCCCCGCTCAGGTGCGGTAGCGAGAGATTGTCAGGGGTGGTTAGTACGATTTTCGCGTGCTGGAGACTCTGGACGCCGCGGCCGTCCACCGCTGGTGCGGCGGTGGGCTGGAGGCGCTCCGTGCCCACCAGCACGAAATCGACGAGCTGAACGTCTACCCCGTCCCCGACGGCGACACCGGCACCAACCTGGTCCTCACCATGGCCGCCGCGCAGGAGGCCCTGGATCGCTTCCGAGCCGAGCACCCGGAAGTCGCAGCCGCCGAGTCGCAGTCTGCCGAGGCCCAGCCCGCCGAGTCGCAGCCCGCCGAGTCGCAGTCTGCCGAGTCGCAGTCTGCCGAGGCCCAGCCCGCCGGGGCGCGGCCCGCCGAGTCGCAGGCCGCCGGGGCGCAGCCCGCCGGGGCGCACGGGGGCGAGGTGCAGACCGCTGAGGCGCACGGGGGTGAAGCGCTGGGTGGCGAGGTGCTCGATCCCGCTGAGGCGCCCGTCACCGCGCTGGGCCGCGCGATGCGGAGGATGGCCCGCGGCGCGCTGCTCGGCGCCCGGGGCAACTCGGGCGTGATCGTCTCTCAGATCCTGCGTGGCATGGCCGACACCTTCGCCACCCCGGTCACCGTCCGCGGCGGCGAGCTGGCCCGGGCACTGCGCACCGCCACCGAGGCCGCCTACGGCGCGGTGGCCCGCCCGGTCGAGGGCACCGTCCTCTCCGTCGTGGCCGCGGCCGCCGACGGCGCCGGCCGCATCAAGTCCGACGACCTACTGGCCGTCGCGCGAGCGGCCGCCGGCTCCGCCCGCGAGGCCCTGGCCCGCACCCCGCAGCAACTCCCCGCCCTGGCCCGGGCGGGCGTGGTCGACGCGGGCGGCCGCGGCCTCTGCCTCCTCCTCGACGCCCTGGTCGAGGCCCTGGGCACCCGACCCGGACCCGACGCTCCAACAGCGAACACGACCGCGGCTGATCCCTCCCTCGCCCTGGGCGCCCGAGCCGGGTCCGACGCTCCAACAGCGGACACGACCGCGGCCGATCCCTCCCTCGCCCTGGGCGTCCGAGCCGGGTCCGACGCCGCGGCCGCGGAGGTGACTGCGGCTGACGGCTCGGTCGCCTCAGCGGTCGGCGGGAGCAAGCAGGCCGCGTTCCTGGAAGCCGCCGCCGTGGCCGGGGTGCCGTCCCGCGGCGCCCGGGCGGGCGAGCGCGGGCACGAGCACGACGGCGAGGGCGAGTTCGGCTATGAGGTGCAATATCTGCTCGACGCCGCCGACGCGGCCGTGGACCGGCTGCGCTCCGCGCTCGACGCGATGGGCGACTCGCTGGTCGTCGTCGGCACCGGGGACGGCGACCTCCCGACCTGGAACGTGCACGTACACGTCCCGGCCGACCGCATCGGTCCCGCCGTCGAGGCCGGCATCGGGGCCGGGCGGCCGTACCAGATCAAGGTGACGCCGCTCGACGACCGCGTGGCCGAGCGGCGTACCCGTGAGGGCGACCATCGGGGCGCCGTCGTGGTCGCGGCCGGTGACGGGCTGACGGCTCTCTTCGAGGCCGAGGGGGCGATCGTCGTGGGCCGCAATCCGTCGACCGCCGAGATGCTGGCCGCGATCACCGCCGCCGACGCCCGGTCGGTCGTGCTGCTGCCCAACGATGCCGACACCCATGCCGTCGCCACCACCGCGGCCCGCGAGGCCGAGCGGGCCGGGCTGCGGGTCAGCGTCGTGCCCACCCGTTCGCCGGTGCAGGCACTGGCCGCTCTGGCCGTACGCGACGACGGCCGGGCCTTCGCCGACGACGTGATCGCCATGGCCGAGGCGGCCGGCGCCTGCCGCTACGGCGAGGTCTGCACCGCCCAGCGGGCCGCCTTCACGGTCGCCGGGCCGTGCCGGGAGGGCGACCTGCTCGGCCTCGTCGACGGCGAGGTGCACGTGATCGGCACCGACCTGGAGGACGTCAGCCTCCGCCTGCTCGACCGGATGCTCGGCGGCGGTGGTGAGCTGGCCACCCTGGTGCTCGGCGCCGACGCGCCGGACGCGCTCGACGGGCTGCTCCGCGCGCACGTCACGCAGACCTGGCCCTTCGTCGAGTTGCAGAGCTATGCGGGCGGACAACCCCGCTACCACCTTCTGGTAGGAGTGGAATGACGACCGTCGACACCCCGCTGAAGACGGTTCTCGGGGACAAAACCGCCAAGGCCCTCGCCACCCACCTCGACCTGCACACCGCCGGTGACCTGATCTACCACTTCCCTCGGCGCTACGACGAGCGCGGCGAGCACACCGACCTGCGCGAACTGCAGATCGGCGAGCAGGTCACCCTGCTGGCCCAGGTGCAGTCGGTGAGCGTCAAGCCGATGCGGGCCCGCAGGGGCAACATGCTCGAGATCACCGTCGGGGACGGCTCCGGCGCCACCCTGACGTGCACCTTCTTTAATCAGGCGTGGCGCGAGCGGGAGCTTCGGCGGGGTCGCTGGGGCCTGTTCGCCGGGAAGGTCACCGACTTCCGCGGGAAGCGTCAGCTCAACGGCCCGGCCTACCAACTGCTCGACGCCGACGCCACCCAGGACGAGGCCGAGCAGGAGATCGAGGAGTTCGCCGGCGCCATCATCCCGGTCTATCCGGCCGCCCAGGCCGCGCCGACGTGGGTGATCGCCAAGTGCGTGCGCACCCTGCTCGACACCTTTCAGCCGCCCGACGATCCGCTTCCGGCCACGGTCCGCGCCAACCGCAACCTGGTCGGCATCGGCACGGCCCTCCGCGAGATCCACCGGCCGAGCTCGCAGGAAGCCCTGTACTCCGCGAAGTACCGCCTCAAGTGGGACGAGGCGTTCGCCGTACAGCTGACTCTCGTACAGCGAAAAGCCCGGGCGTCGGCGACGCCCGGCATTGCCCGGCCCCGCAGTGAGGCCGGGATCCTGGCGAAGTTCGACGCGAGCCTGCCCTATGAGCTGACCGAGGGGCAACGGCAGGTGGGTGAGGAGATCGCCGAGGACCTGGCGAAGCCGCATCCGATGCACCGCCTGCTCCAGGGTGAGGTCGGCTCGGGCAAGACGCTGGTCTCGGTGCGCGCCATGCTCCAGGTGGTCGACGCCGGGGGGCAGGCCGCCCTGCTCGCCCCGACCGAAGTGCTTGCCACGCAGCATTTCCGCGGCATCAGCGCCCAGCTGGGGGCGCTCGGTCGCGCCGGGGAGATCGACGGGGACCCGGGCGGCACGCAGCTCACCCTGGTCACCGGGTCACTCGGCGCGGCGGCCCGGCGGGCCGCCGCGGCCAAGGCCGCCGACGGCACCGCCGGCATCGTCGTGGGCACGCACGCACTGCTGTACGAGGGCGTCGACTTCAAAGATCTCGGTCTCGTGGTCGTGGACGAGCAGCACCGGTTCGGCGTCGAGCAGCGGGATGCCCTGCGAGCCAAGGCGGCCCGTCCTCCGCACGTGCTGGTGATGACCGCGACCCCGATCCCGCGCACGGTCGCCATGACCGTCTACGGCGACCTCGAGACGTCCACGTTGACGCAGCTCCCGCGCGGCCGTTCGCCGATCGCCTCGCACGTCGTGCCGCCCGAGAGGCCGGCGTTCCTCGACCGCGCCTGGCGGCGGTTGCGCGAGGAGGTCCAGGCCGGCCATCAGGCGTACGTCGTGTGCCCGCGCATCGGCGACGGCGCCGCCGGCGACGACGACGAGGAACCGCCGTCCGACAACGAATCGGCCCGGCGCCCGCCCCTGGCCGTCACCGAGGTCGCCCCGCTGCTGGCCGAAGGCCCTCTGCACGGCCTGCGCATCGGCGTGCTGCACGGCAAGCTCCCGGCCGACGAGAAGGACGCGGTGATGCGCAGCTTCGCCGCCGGCGACCTCGACGTGCTGGTCGCGACCACGGTGATCGAGGTCGGCGTCGACGTGCCCAACGCCACCGTCATGGTCATCATGGATGCCGACCGTTTCGGCGTCTCCCAGCTGCACCAGCTGCGCGGCCGGGTCGGCCGGGGCAGCGGGGCCGGCATCTGCCTGCTGGTCACCGAGTCGGTCGAGGGCACCGCCGCTCGCGAACGCCTCGACGCCGTGGCCGCCACGACCGACGGCTTCAAGCTCTCCGAGATCGACCTGGAGCAGCGGCGCGAGGGCGACGTGCTGGGCGCGTCCCAGTCCGGCCGCCACTCCCACCTGCGGTTGCTGTCGCTGCTGCGCGACGCCAAGCTGATCACCGACGCGCGAGCCGAGGCGGCCGCCCTGGTCGGCGACGACCCCGATCTGCGGAAACACCCCGCCTTGGCCGCTTCCGTTGCCGCGCTGGTCGACGAGGAGCGCGCCGAATACCT
>DASWRZ010000023.1:0-5429 GCA_036402935.1 Actinoplanes sp. | reverse complement strand
GGCTGGCCGCTCTGGGTGTCGATCGTGATCGGCGCCGCGATCGTGCTGACCTACATCAGCATCGGCGGCCTCTCCTCGGCGATCTACAACGAGGTGCTGCAGTTCTTCGTGATCCTGGCCGGCCTGATCCCGATCACGATCATCGGCCTGGTCAAGGTCGGCGGCTGGCACGGCCTGACCGAGAAGGTGAAGGCGAGCAAGCTCGGCGACGCCGCCCTGCACACCTGGTCGGTCACCGGCTCGACGCACAACCCGCTCGGCGCCAACTGGATCGGCATCATCTTCGGGCTCGGCTTCGTGCTCTCGTTCGGCTACTGGACCACCAACTTCGCCGAGGTGCAGCGGGCGCTGAGCGCCAAGGACATGAACGCCGCCCGGCGTACGCCGATCATCGGTGCCTTCCCGAAGATCTTCATCCCGCTGCTGACGGTGATCCCCGGCCTGATCGCCGTGGTCACGGTCAAGGGCCTGGGCGCCAAGAGCGGCGACCTGCAGTACAACAACGCGATCCCGCTGCTGATGCGCGACCTGCTGCCGAACGGCGTGCTCGGCATCGCGGTGACCGGCCTGCTGGCCTCGTTCATGGCCGGCATGGCGGCCAACGTGAGCGGCTTCAACACGGTCTTCACGTACGACATCTGGCAGTCCTACATCCGCAAGGACCGCGACGACGACTACTACCTGCGGGTCGGCCGGATCGCCACGATCATCGGCGTGCTGATCGGCATCGGGACCGCGTTCATCGCGTCCGGCTACAGCAACATCCAGAACTACATCCAGGCACTGTTCTCGCTGTTCAACGCCCCGCTCTTCGCCACCTTCATCGTCGGCATGTTCTGGAAGCGGATGTCCTCGTGGGCCGGCTTCTACTCTCTGGTCCTCGGTTTCCTCGCCTCGCTGGTGCTGTACCTCGGCTACCTGGCCGACGTCTTCAAGTTCGGCTCGGATCTGTCGGAGAGCTTCTGGGGGGCCGGCGTGGCCTTCGTGGTCGCGGTCGTGGTCGCGGTGATCGTCACGTCCTTCACGAAATCCAAGGACGAGAACGAACTGCGCGGGCTGGTCTACGGCCTGGGCAGCAGCACCCCCAGCGGCGAGGTGATCCTGACCGGCGGCACGGCCTGGTGGCGCAACCCGGTCGTCCTCGGCCTGATCGCCGTGGTGCTGGCCCTCGTCCTCTACATCCCGATCTGGTAGGAGAGCTGTCATGGCGGAAGACACCCAGCGCAAGAAGGTCACGCGGCTCTTCGACGTCCGTCTGGTGATCGGTGGCCTGTTCACGATCTACGGCGTGATCGTCACGGTGATCGGCCTGTTCGACAGCCCCGCCGAGATCGAGAAGGCCCAGGGCGTACGGATCAACCTCTGGATGGGCCTCGGCATGCTCGTGGTGGGCCTGCTGATGCTGCTCTGGCTGCGCCTCAATCCGTTGCCGACCCCCGAACCGAAGGCCGCGGAGACGACCGACACCGGCCCATCCGACTGAGGAGCCGGCCCATCTGATGGAGGAGCCGGTGCGACCCGGGTGCAGCTCGGTTGCACAGGCTCCTCATATGTTGGGCCGCCGTCCGAGCGTCCGATTACTCGGGGCATGGAACCTCTGTCCTCAGTCAGCTTCGCTACCCCGGGCGGCAGTCGTACCGCCGGGTGGCAGCAGCAAGTGCGCGTTGACTACGTCGTCAACAAGGTCTCGCAGACGCACCGCGGTCAATCCGAGGATGCGGTCGCGCAGGCGATCCAGGACCAGCTTCGAGCCGTCGGCGTCGTGGCCAACGGCCGGATGGTGGCCCAGTACGCCTCGGCGATCTCGTCCCTTCCGCAAATCCCACCCAAGACCAAGTGATCGGCCGGGCCCGGATCGAAGACCCGGGCCCCTTACCTCAGGCGGCCGGGAACCGCGAGCGTGAGGTCATCCGTCCACCGTGCCACGGCCCGGCGAACTTCACCGGTTCGCCGGACCGCGAGCGGTCGCCCATTGCGAAGATGGGGCCGCGGCGCCACGGCCGCAGGGCGGAGAGACAACACGGTGCGAGCTTGGACGCGGCCGGTGCCGGCCGCGCTGGTGACGATCACAACCGTTCTGGCGTACGGCGTGCCGCCGCAACCGGCCCAGGCGGCGCCCACCCCGGTCATCTCCTGGTCCACGTGCCCCGAGGATGCCAAGGTGCAGTGCGGCACGATGAAGGTGCCGGCCGACTGGTCCGACCCGGCCGGCCCCACCGCCTCGATCGCCGTCGCCCGCCGCGCCGCCACCGATCCCGCTCACCGCATCGGCGAACTGCTGGTCAACCCGGGCGGCCCGGGCGGGTCGGCGGTCGACATGGTGCTCAACGCGTCCGGCTTCTTCACCGGCACCCTGACGAAATACTTCGACCTGGTCGGCATGGATCCGCGCGGGGTGGGCCGCAGCGCACCGGTGCTCTGCTCGCAGGACCTCGTCGACCAGGCGCCCTCGCCGCTGGTCGACTCCGAGAAGGCGTACGACGACACCGTCGCCTACAACCGCAAGCTGGCCGCCGACTGCGTCCGGCACACCGGCCCGGTCTTCGCGCACGTCGACACCGCCAGCGTGGCCCGCGACATGGACGCCGTGCGGACCGCGCTGAAGGCCGGTCAGATCAGCTTCTACGGCGCCTCCTACGGAACCCTGCTCGGCGAGGAGTACGCCCAGATGTTCCCGGGCCGGCTCCGCGCCCTGGTCCTCGACAGCGTCATGGACCACACCGTCGGCGTGGACGACTTCCTCACCCAGGAGACCGACGCCGCCCAGGACTCGTTCGAGCAGTTCATCGCGTGGTGCACCCGCGACACCCGATGTGTCGTGCGCGGACAGGACGTCCGCCGGCTGTGGGCCGGGCTGATGGCGCGCGCCCGGGCCGGCACGCTCCAGGACCCGTACGACCACCTGCACAAGCTGCGTCTGTCCGACCTGCTCGCGGCCGCGTTCGCCGCCTTCTACGACCCGCAGTGGTACTCGTTCGCCTACTACCTGCGCGACGCCCAGGCGCTCAGCCCCACCGGCAAGCGGGCCGCCCCCGACCTGACCGACCACAGTTTCCCGGCCGTCTTCTGCGCCGACTGGAACCTGCCGGTCGGCGGCTTCGCCGCCTACCAGGCCCGGTTGCGGGCGCTCGCCGCCCGGGCACCGCAGATCCTCGCCTCGCCGCTGGCCGTGACGGCCACGTCCGGCTGCCTCGGCTGGCCGAACAAGCCCGCCGACCCGCAGGCCCCGCTCACCCCGGCCACCATCCCGGTGCTGCTGGTCAACGCGGCTCACGACCCGGCGACGGCGTATTCGTGGGCGGCCCATGTGACCGGGGAGCTGGGCCCGAAGGCGGTGCTGCTGCGCTATCGCGGCTGGGGCCACGTCGCCTACAACAAGACCAGGTGCGTGAGCGGCCTGGTCGACCACTACCTGATCACCCTGAGCACGCCCGCGCCGGGCACCACGTGCAAACCCGTCGAGCCGGAGCCGTTCGGCGTCGGTTGATCCGGGTAAGGCGAACAGCGATGGCTCGCGACCCGGTATTGACCCGTTACGTGTGCACCGCGGTGTGTGCCCGCCTGGCCGACGAGGGCGCCCGGGTGTCGATCGTGCTGCTCGCCCTCGACCGGACCGGCCGGGCGAGCCTGGGCGGTCTGCTGGTGGCGGCGCTGATGGTGCCGCACGTCCTGGCGGCGCCGGCGGCGGGCGCCGCCGCCGACGCCGTCCGCCGGCGCCGGGTGCTCTATCTGGCGGCCTTTCTGGCGTACGCGTCGTGCCTGCTCACTGCCGCTCTCCTCATCGGACCGGCCACACCGTTGGCCGCTGTCGCCCTGGTTCTGGCCGGCTGTTGCGCCCCGCTGCTGATCGGCGGCCTCAGCAGCCTGCTCGGCGAGCTCGCCCCGGACCGCATCGAGCGGGCCTTCGCCCTCGACGCCACCTCCTACGGCGCCGCCGGGATAGCCGGGCCGGCCCTCGCGGCGGTGGTCGCCGGGCTGGCCGGCCCGGGCTGGTCGATGCTCGCGCTGACCCTGCTCGTCGTCGTCGCCGGCCTGTTCCTGGCGACCCTCCCGCTGGCCGTCCGCCCGCCCCGCGAGGACGGCGGGCGGTGGCGCCCGGCCGTGCTTCTGGCGGCCGTGCCGGTCCTCTGGCAGCGGCCGCGGCTCGGCGCGGTGACCGCCGCGGCCACGCTCAACGCGGTCGGGATGGGTGCGCTGCCGCTGGTGGCGGCGCTTCTCGCGGTCCAGGCGCACCGGCCGGCGCTGACCGGGGCGATTCTCTCGACCGCCGCGGCGGGTGGGCTGGCCGGGTCGCTGTGGTGTGCCCGGTTCCCGGTGCGACGGCGGCCCGAGGCCGTGCTGCTGGCCTGCGTGGGCGCCACCGCGGTGCCGTTCCTGCTGGTGGCACTCGTGCCCGCCGGGTGGTGGATGCTGCCGCTGTTCGCGGTCGTCGGGCTGCTCGGCGCCCCGCAGGCGGTGACCACGTTCGCGGTCCGTGACCAGGAGTCGCCGCGGGACGTGCGCACCCAGGTCTTCACGCTCGGCGCCGGGCTGAAGGTGACCGGGTCGGCGGCCGGCGCGGCGATCGCCGGTCTGGCCGCCGGGGCCGGCACGGTCGCGCTGCTGGCCGGTGTGGCGGCGTGCCCGGTTCTCGGGCTGGCCGCCGGGGCCGGGGTCCTGGGGCGGCGTGGTTCTCGTCACGCTCGCGTCCCGGCCGCCGCGGAGTATCGTTAGCCAAGCTAAATACCTCGTGTCCCCAGGAGCCGCCTTGAATCGCCGCGCCCCCAAGGCGTCCGTTCACCCGGACGTCCGGCTCAGCTGGCTCCGGCGCGCGCTGCCATTGGTCCTGGCCCATCGCGCGTTGCTGTTCACCTCGCTCGCCCTGTCGTTCGCCGGGCTGATCGTGCAGGTGCAGATCCCCAACCTGGTGCGAGAGGGCATCGACAAGGCGGTCAGCACCCACGTCGATCCGCTCGCCAGGTACGTGTGGTGGATCATCGCGCTGGCGCTCGCCCAGGGCCTGATCAACTTCATCGCCCGGTTCCTGCTGCTGCGCACGGCGTACGAGCTCGAGTACGACCTGCGCAACGTCATGTACGCCCATCTGAACCGGATGTCGTTCGGCTTCTACGACCGGGTGCAGACCGGCGAGCTGATGTCGCGGGCCAACTCCGACATCCGCTCGATCCAGATGTACCTGACCTTCGGGCCGTCGATCCTCGTGCAGTGCACGATCGCCGTGGTCGCGTTCGTGCTGATGCTGACCATCAACGTGCCGCTGGCGATCGTCGCCATGGCCACCATGCCGGTGGTCGGGGTGCTCGGCGTGGTCATGCGCAAGAAGACCTTCCCGGTGTCCTGGCTGATCCAGTCCCGGCTGGCCCAGGTGGCCACCGTGGTCGACGAGAACATCCAGGGCGTCCGCATCGTCAAGTCGTTCGCCGCCGAGG
>DASWRZ010000022.1:0-35992 GCA_036402935.1 Actinoplanes sp. | reverse complement strand
CCGGACGAGCGGATCCTCTTCTGGCACCGCGGCCTGTCCATCCTCGACGTCGCCCTGGCCGACCTCATCCTCACCCGCGCGCAGGCCGCGGATGCGGGCACGATGCTGCGTTACCGCTAGCGAAGCGCCGCCAGTTCCGGCCGGAGCGCGGCGACCCGTTCCAGGTCACCGCCGAGGGGCCGGTCGTCCATGTCCGGGTCCACGACGGCCGCGCCGAGCTCGAACGCCCGGCCCGCGATGCCGCCGGTGAGCCGCCCGGCCGCCATCCTCAGTGCCCGCACGGCCGCCACCAGCTCGGCGGCCAGCAGGGTGGGTGCCAGCCGGGTCATCGCCCGCAGCGAACGCGCGCCCTGGGTGGCGAAGCTGGCGTGTTCCTCCAGGCCGAGCGAGATGGTCAGCGTGCCGGCCGCGACCGGCTGCATGGCTGCGCAGCAGCCGCAGCGCATGGCTGCCGTCGTCCCCGGTCGGTTCGCGCCGGTTGGCCCCCACGCCGGTGTTGGCCCCGTAGACGGCACCGGCCGCCAGAGCACGCTGCAGTGCCGCGTGCCGCTGCTCGACCAGATCCAGCGCGTCCGGGTCGACCGTGACATCCGCCCGGCCGGAGGCAACCAGGACCAGGTCGTCGATGCTGAGGGTGCGTCCGTCGAGCCCGACCTTTATGGACATATCGACTCCTCTTGATGTAGGAGCGTTGACACCCTATTCACTACCCGACAAGTATGAATAGCGGAATTCACCGGATCGCCTGGGAGAGCAATGATCACATTCGACGAGGTCGTGAAGGTCTATCCGGGCAGTACGGCGGTGGATCACCTCTCCCTCGAACTGCCGACCGGGAAGACGACGGTGCTCGTCGGGCCCTCCGGCTGCGGCAAGACGACGTCGCTCCGCATGATCAATCGGATGGTCGGCCCGACCTCCGGCCGCGTACTGATCGACGGCCGGGACGTGGCCGGGCAGGACGAGGCCCTGCTGCGCCGCGGCATCGGCTACGTCATCCAGCACGCCGGGCTGTTCCCGCACCGCACCGTGCTCGACAACGTGGCCACCGTGCCGATGCTGCTCGGAAGCTCCCGCCGCGAGCGCCGGGCGGCCGCACTGGAACTGCTGGAGCGGGTCGGCCTGTCGGCCGAGTTCGCGGAGCGCTACCCGGCCCAGCTCTCCGGCGGCCAGCAGCAGCGCGTCGGCGTGGCCCGCGCGCTCGCCGCCGATCCCCCGATCATGTTGATGGACGAGCCGTTCAGCGCCGTCGACCCGATCGTCCGCGAGGGACTGCACCGCGAGTTCCTGCGCCTGCAGAAGGACCTGGGCAAGACGATCGTGATGGTCACCCACGACATCGACGAGGCGATCAAGCTCGGCGACCTGGTCGCGATCCTCCGGCAGGGCGGCCACCTGGCCCAGTTCGGCACCCCTCGGGAGCTGCTCGAGCATCCGGTCGACGAGTTCGTCGCCGAGTTCGTGGGCCGCGACCGCGGACTGCGCAGCCTCTCCTTCGACGCCGCCGACGACCTGCCGGTCCGGCCGGTGACCGAGGCCGTCGGCGCCGGGCTGGTGCTCGACGAGGCCGGCCGCCCGACCGGCTGGCAGACGGCGGCCGGCCTCGAGGCGACCGGCGGCACGTTCCGCACGGGCGACTCGCTGCGCCTGGTCATCGACCTGGCGATCGGCTCGCCGGCCGGGATCGCGGTGCGGGTCGGCCCGGACGGCGCCGCGGACGGCATCGTGCATCACCACGACCTCGTCGACCACCTGGCCGCCCGGCGCGGGCGCCGGGCGGCGGAGCCCAGCGCATGATCACCTACCTGTCGAACAACGGGGACACCGTCCTGGCCGCGCTGCGCCAGCACATCGTCCTGGCCCTGCTGCCCGTCCTGATCGGCTTCCTGGTGGCACTGCCGGCCGGCTATCTCGGCGTCCGCTACCCGTGGCTCTACCATCCGCTGATCAACACCTGCGGCGTGCTCTACTCGATCCCGTCGCTGGCACTGTTCGTGTTCCTCCCGGTCATCCTCGGCACCAAGATCCTCTCTCCGCTGAACATCGTGGTGGCGCTGACCGTCTACACCGTCGCGCTGCTCACCCGCACCGTCGCCGACGGCCTGCGATCGGTCGACGAACTGGTCGTCCAGTCCGCCACCGCGATGGGCTACCGCCGGTTCCGCCGGCTGGTCGACGTGCAGCTGCCGGTCGCGCTGCCGGTGATCCTGGCCGGGCTGCGGGTCGCCACGGTCGCCAACATCAGCCTGGTCAGCGTCGGCGCGCTGATCGGGGTCGGCGGCCTCGGCCAGCTGTTCACCCGCGGCTTCCAGCTCTTCTACATCCAGCCGATCCTGGTCGGCATCATCCTGTCGGTGCTGCTCGCGGCGGTCGCCGACCTGGCCATCGTGCTCATCCAGCGGGCCGTGACACCGTGGACGCGTTTCCAGACCGGTGAGCGGGGCCCGGCGTGAACCTCTCCTACCTGTTCGACGCGGCGAACTGGGATCCGGCCACCTCCGGAAGCATTCCCCAGCTGATCCTGTCCCACCTCTGGTACGTGGCCCTCGCCCTGCTGATCGGCACGGTCATCGCACTGCCGGTCGGGCTCTGGATCGGGCACACCGGCCGCGGCTCCTTCCTCGCCATCAACGCCGGCAACGCCGGCCGCTCGCTGCCCACGCTCGGGCTGCTGATGCTGATGGTCACGCTGCTCGGCCTCGGCCTCACGCCCGTACTCATCGCCCTGACCGTCCTCGCGATCCCGCCGATCCTCACCTCCGCCTATGCCGGGATCCGCAGCCTCGACCAGCGGGTGGTCGACGCGGCCCGCGGCGTCGGCATGCGGCCCTGGCAGGTGCTCACCCAGGTGGAGCTGCCGATGGCGCTGCCGGTGCTGATGAGCGGCCTGCGCAGCGCGGCCCTCCAGGTGGTCGCCACCGCCACCGTGGCCGCCGCCGTCGGCCTCGGCGGGCTCGGCCGGCTGCTGATCGACGGCCTCGCCGTCAACGACTACTCCCGGGTGCTGGCCGGCGCCATCGTTGTCGCGGTGCTGGCGGTCGCCCTCGATCTGCTCCTCGCGCTCGCACAGCGCCGGCTCGTCTCCCCCGGCCTGTCCGGCCGGGCACGGAAAGACCCCTGAAAGAAAGGTCAACCCCGTTATGCGTACGCGAACTGGCGGCGCTCTCGCCGCCGCACTCACCTTGACCCTCGCCCTGACCGCGTGTGGCGCCAACAGCGACCCGCTGAGCAGCGATGCCGGCGACAGCAGCGCCTCGCCGTCGACCGTCACCATCGGCTCGGCCAACTTCGCCGAGAGCGAGTTGCTCGCCGAGATCTACGCGCAGGCCCTGGAAGCCAAGAACGTCAAGGTCAAGCGGCAGTTCAACATCGGCGCCCGCGAGCTCTACCTGAAGGCACTGCAGGACGGCTCGATCGACCTGCTGCCCGAGTACAACGGCGCCCTGCTCTCCGCGCTGGCCAAGGGCGGCGCTCCCCAGGGCGTCAGCAGCCCCGACGACGTTCTGGCCGCGCTCAAGAAGGTGCTGCCCGCGGGCACCGAGGTTCTCGACCAGTCGGCGGCCGAGGACAAGGACACGCTGACCGTCACCCAGGCCACCGCCACCAAATACCACCTGAAGACCATCGCCGACCTGGCGCCGGTCGCCGGAAAGCTGTCCGTCGGCGCCGGCCCCGAGTGGCAGGAGCGCTACCAGGGCCTCAAGGGCCTCAAGTCGGTGTACGACACGCAGTTCAAGACCTTCCGGCCGCTCGACGCGGGCGGCCCGCTGACGCTGACCGCACTGCTGAAGGGCCAGATCGACGTCGGCAACATCTTCTCCACCGACTCGGCGATCACCACCGACAAACTGGTCGTCCTGGACGACCCGAAGAACCTCTTCCTGGCCGAGAACATCCTCCCGCTGATCCGTACCCAGGCGGACAACCCGACGGTCAGCGGCGCCCTCAACGCCGTCTCGGCCAAACTGACCACCGAAAACCTCACCACCTACCTGGCCAAGGTGCAGGTCGACAAGCAGGACAGCGCCGCGGTCGCCAAGTCCTTCCTCGCCGACAACGGCCTGTCCTGACCGTGACCGGGCCGCCCGGTACGAGCTCGGCCTCGACCTGCTGGGCGGTCACGAGGAGGATCCCCGGCAGCTGGGCCGGCTGCGCCCCCTTCCCTGAGCCGTCCAGGGGTCTAATCTCGGGGTGGAATCGGGGTGATCATTGATGGTTCCCGCCGTCACGGCGGCCGAGGCTGATGCCATGACAATCCGGTTCAGCGTCGTCGTGCCCTGCTACAACGAGGAGTCCTATCTGCCCGCCGCGATCCGGTCCCTGCAGCGGCAGAACTTCGACGGCGAGTACGAGATCGTGGTGGTGGACAACAACTCCACCGACGCCACCGCCGAGATCGCGCGTGCCCTCGGTGCCCGCGTGGTGACCGAGCCCGTGCCGGGGGTGTGCAACGCCCGCCAGGCCGGCACCGAGGCGAGCGGCGGGGAGATCGTCGTCTCGACCGACGCCGACACGACGCACGCGCCGGACTGGCTCGAAAAGATCGACCGGAGCTTCCGCACGGGCGAGGACGTCGTCGCGGTCGTCGGTCCGTGCCGCTATCAGGACGGTCCACTGTGGGGAAAGGTCTTCGCGCGGGCCCTGTTCGGCGCCGTCGGGCTGGTCTACCGGGCCAGGGGCCGCACCTGCTACGTGAGCGCGACCAACATCGCGTTCCGCCGCGACCGGTGGAGCGGCTACGACACCGAGCTCACGCAGGGCGGGGACGAGCTCGATGTGCTGCGCCGGTTGCGGCGTCAGGGAACCGTGATCTACGACAAGACCAACCCGACGTTCACCTCGGGGCGCCGGTTCGCCCGGGGGTTCGTGTACAACCTGTTCGTCTCGCTGTTCGTGTTCTACCTGTCCGCCTACTTCGTCAACCGCATGTTCGGGCGGCGTGTCCTCGGGTCGGCGCCGGCCTACCGGGACAGCCGCCCGGCGCCCGCGCGGCGGTTCCGGGTCGCGTTCGTGGCCCTGCTGGTCGGGTTGTCGCTGGTCGCGTTCCAGAAGCCACGGCAGTACGTCGCCCACACCGCCGACAACGTCGTGCACTACGTCCAGGGCCGGCCCCGGTGATCGCGATCGGGCTGGGCCTGGCGGCCCTCGTTCTGTACTGGCTGTTCCTCGCGCCCGCCGCGCAGGTGTTCGGCCGCTATCCCTATCGGGCCGATCGATCCGAGCGCGTAGTGGCGCTCACCTTCGACGACGGGCCCAACGAGCCGTACACCTCCGAGATCGCGGATTTCCTCGAC
The DNA here is from genome assembly GCA_036402935.1 of Actinoplanes sp. Classification (GTDB taxonomy): domain Bacteria; phylum Actinomycetota; class Actinomycetes; order Mycobacteriales; family Micromonosporaceae; genus Actinoplanes. Next base: position 30,698 of record DASWRZ010000022.1, on the reverse strand, counting down.
CGTGAGGGGATCCGCGCCACCTTCTTCCAGGTCGGCGTGTGCGTGCGGCGCCACCCGGCGACCACGGACCGGCTCGTCGCGGCGGGCCACGTGGTGGGCAACCACTCCATGACCCATCGGTTCACCACGTACCTGAGGCCCGGCGCCTTCCGGCGCGAGATCGATCAGAACCAGGGCTTGCTGCGCAAGCAGCTGGGGCGTACGCCGGCGCTGGCGCGTACGCCGTGGCTGTGGCGGCAACCCGTCCTGCTGCGGATGTTGCGCAGCCGCGGCCTGCAACCGGTATCCGGCGTGTTCTGTCATCCGCTGGAGGTGTTCCACCGCGACGGCGCCGCCATGGCGCGGTGGGCACTGGCCCGGACCCGGCCCGGCACCATCCTCATCTTCCACGACGGGTTCGACGGGCGCGGCGGCCACCGCGGCGAGACCGTCAAGGCGGTGCGGCTCACCGTCGAGGGCTTGAAGGCCCGGGGCTTCCGCTTCGTCACGGCGGACGAACTGCTCGGCGTGCCCGCGTACCACGACGCCGCCGCGAGCTGACCGAGACGGTCGGGCCGCTTGCCCCGACGGGCAGTGAACAGCACTTTCGTACCCTTGACCGATAGTCGAGCGTCGATGTCTACTCGTGACATCGATGTCAGCTGTCGGGCGCCCGGCGAAACTCCTCATCCCCGTCACCAGAGGAGATCCCCCATGTACAAGCGATGGACAACGATGGCGGCCGCGTCGACCGCCCTGCTGGCCGGTGTCGTCCTGCCGGCCACATCGGCTTCGGCCGCGGCGAATGCGGTCATCTGCAACCGGTACTGCGACGGCCGCGACGCGGCATCCGCTCCGAGCGACCGGGTCGCGGTGAGCAGCACCCTCTACGGGCGCACGTTCAAGCTGCACGTGAACGACACCGACGCGATGGCGTCGGCCTCGGTCGAGGGTGGTCAGGCCACCGACGAGGTGTGGATCGACCGCTCGTTCGACGGCGGCCGCACCTGGTCGGGTGGCAGCAAACTCGGCGATGCCACGATCCCCAGCGGTGCCACCAGCCGGCGGACGACCCAGTACAACGTGGACGACTGGAACACCAACGGCGTCGGCGCGCTGCGTGCCTGCGGCAAGGCCGGTGACCGCGCCGAGATCAGCTGTACGGCGTGGGCGCGCAGCACCTGGAACGCGTGGGATCGGCGTACCGCCGCGGCGACCGCGCTGATGATGCGCTTCGACCGGACCACCGGCCTGTTCGACTCCACCGGGTGGTGGACCGGCGCCAACGCGCTCACCGCGGTCGTCGACAACGTCAAGCGCAGCGGCATGGCCAGCTACAAGTACGCGATCGCGAGCACCTACGACAAGAACATCAACGCGCAGGGCGGCCAGTTCCGCAACGGATATCTGGACGACACCGGCTGGTGGGGCCTGGCGTGGGTGGACGCGTACGACGTGACCGGCGACAGCCGCTACCTCAGCACCGCCCGCACGGACGCCGACTACATGTACAGCTACTGGGACGGCACCTGCGGCGGCGGCGTCTGGTGGAGCACCGCCCGGACCGGCAAGAACGCCATCGAGAACAGCCTGTACATCCAGCTCAACGCCGAACTCAGTCAGCGCATCGCGGGCGACACGGCGTACCGGAGCCGGGCCCAGCAGGCGTGGACCTGGTTCCAGGGCACCGGCATGGTCAACGGCTCCAACCTGGTCAACGACGGCGTCAACCTGAGCACCTGCAAGAACAACGGCGACGTCACCTGGACCTACAACCAGGGCGTGCTGATCGACGGCCTGGTCCAGCTCAACAAGCTGACCGGCGACGCGAATGCGCTCACCGTCGCCCGCCGGATCGGTGACGCGATGACGACCAGCGGCTACCTGTCGCCCAACGGGATCCTGCGCGAGCCGAACGAGTCCGACTCCTGCGACAACGACGGATCCTCCTTCAAGGGCGCGGCGATCCGCGGCCTGGGCGCGCTGAACACCGCCGTCGGCGGCGCCTACAACACCTACCTGACCCGCAACGCCGACAGCGCCTACAACAGCGACCGCGACAGCCTCGACATGTACGGTCCACACTGGGCCGGGCCCTTCACCGCGACCAACCACGGCTGCCAGCACAGCGCCCTCGACCTGCTGAACGCCGCGCCGTAACCGTCCGGTACTCCCGCGCCCCGCACGGGGCGGTGGGTCGGTCGACACCAATTCGCCGTAGCGCCGTCGTCCTCCGTTCTCCTCGCGTAGCTCTGAACGCACCCGGGCGGGCAAGCTCCGGATCAAACCGGAGAAGTCGGTCGGTCACGGCCCGATCTTCCAGACCGAGATCCGGTACGCGGGCCACGCCGGTGCCCATCCCGGGCCGGTGGGGCGACATCGGCTGGGACGAGCTCACCGACGGGGCGCTGGTGGCCAGCCAGCCGAACGGGGCGCCGTCCTGGTTCCCGTGCAACGACCGGCCCGACGACAAGGCCACCTTCCTGGTCACGCTGACCGCGGCGACGCCGTACACGGTGGTGGTCACCGGCGACCTGGTCTCCCGGCGCCGGGGCGCCGGCACCCGCACCTGGGTGTACGAACGCAACGAGCCCACCGCCCCGGTCGACGACCTCCTCACGGCCTGGCTCGACCGGCCGGCACTGCCCGCCCGGCCGGTCTTCGGAGTCTGAGCGACGCTGCGGTGACGCCGGCCGCCCAGGATGGGCGGGCAGGCGGATCAGGGAGGAAGACATGACCAGCGCTGCGACCGCACCGGGACGCGATGGTCCCGAGGATCGGCACACGGGCTGCGCGGACTGCGATCCGGGCCTGCTCGACCATCTGAAGTGCCGGGCCAAGGGAATCCAGGCCGAGGCCGACTACAACAAGGCACACGAGACGGAACTGGACGGCGCGCGGACGCAGTACAACAACGCGCGCGGCCTCTACAGCACCGCGCGCAAGGACGCTCGCCCGGACGAGGCCGACCTGCGCAAACAGCTCGACCAGATGATCGACCAGCTGAAGTGCCTGGTCGACGAGCCCCGCAAGATCGGCTTACTGGAGCGGGCGTTCCGGCATATCGAGCGCCGGCTGCGCGAATGCTATCCGAACCGGGGTTGCGACTTCGACGACGACTGTGACTTCGACACCACCGTCGACAACTGCGGGCCGGACGACATCGCCGCGGCCATCGCGGACATCGAGCGGCGGACGGCGTACGCCAAAGGGGTTTTCGCCGATCTGATCGCCGAGCCGGTGAACGGGCCCAAACGCCTGGCGACGCTGAAGACGGACGTCGCCGAGATCAGTACGCAGATGGCGAGCGACTCCCGGCGGGTCAATTTCAAGGAGCTGTACGCGGCGGCACTGGTCGCCCACTACCACCTCGACAACCTCTGGCGCGGCTTCCCGAACGTCAACGCCTACGTCGACTGCCTGTGCCGGACGCTCACCTGTCAGATCAAGGGCTACGCCGCGATCTCCCGGTTGAAGGGCCGCGAGGCGGTGCAGAAGTGTCACCGCGACCAGGACAAAGAGGCCTGCGGCCGGCTGAACGAGCACACCGTGGACGAGGTGATGGCCGAGTACATCCGGTTGCGGCACGAGGAACACCAGGAGCACGAGAACGCCGACCAGCGTGACGACCGCGACCGGGACGACCGCGACCGGGACCCGGATCGGGACCGGGACCAGGATCGGGACAGGGACAGGGACAGGGACCGCGATCGCGACCGGGACGACGACTGGCGTTCGCGCCGGGACAGCGGGAGGGTCTGATGACCGGCCCCACCCTCTATCCCGGCGTCTATGTGCGCGAGGTGCCCAGCAACGTCCGGCCGATCACCGGGGTCGCCACCTCGATCACCGCCTTCCTCGGCCGGGCCGTCAAAGGACCGGCGAACGAGGCCGTCACCGTGAACGGGTTCGCCGACTATCAGCGCCTCTTCGGCGGGCTGTCCCGGGACAGCTCGATGAGCTTCGCCGTCCGCGACTTCTTCAACAACGGGGGCGGCCAGGCGCTGATCATCCGGCTGGTCAAGGACGCGACCGCCTCGACGCTCACGGTCAGCGGTCTCGAGCTGGAGGCGGCGAGTCCCGGCACCTGGTCGGACCAGCTCACCGTCCAGATCGGGCCGGGCAGCACCGACCCGAGCGTCGCGGCCCGCTACGGCGTGCAGGTGAGCGACCTGTTCAACCTGACCGCCACGGACGGGCGAACCGGCGCCACGGAGACCTTCGCCAACCTCACCGTCCTGGCCGCCGGGCGCAACGCGCAGCACGTGCTCGCCGAGGAGTCGAGCCTGGTGCGGGTGGTGACGTTGCCAGCCGCCACTCCGGCCGCCGGAACGGGCACCGTGACGACCGCCGGCGACGACGGCACCACGCTGGACGACAACAGCTACATCGGCACCGACCTGGAGGCGGCCCATCAGGGACTGTGGGCCCTGGACGACGCCGACCTGTTCAACCTGGTCTGCATACCGCCACCGACGCTGGACGAGACCGACCAGACGTCCGCCGCGGTCTACGGCCAGGCCCTGAAATACTGCGCCGACCGGCGTGCCATGCTGGTCGTCGATCCGCCACCGGCCATGACCAAGGACAACGCGGTCGCCCAGCTGGGTGCGCTCGGGCTGACCGGACAGGCCGCCCGCAACGGAGCGCTGTACTTCCCGCGGCTGCGCGCACCCGATCCGACCGCCGAGAATCGGATCCGGACCTTCGTGCCGTGCGGGGCGGTGGCAGGGGTGATGGCGCGCACGGATGCGGCCCGCGGCGTCTGGAAGGCACCGGCCGGCATCGACGCGACGCTGGCCGGAGTCAGCGACCTGACCGTGAACCTCACCAACGACGAGAACGGCATGCTCAACCCGCTCGGGGTCAACTGCTTCCGCACCTTCCCGGTCTTCGGGCGCGTGGTGTGGGGTGCGCGGACCCTGCGCGGAGCGGACCAGGCCGCCGACGAGTACAAATACGTCCCCGTGCGGAGGCTGGCGCTGTTCCTCGAGGAATCACTCTTCCGGGGCACCCAGTGGGTGGTGTTCGAACCCAACGACGAACCATTGTGGGCGCAGATCCGGCTGAACCTCGGGGCGTTCATGCAGGGGCTGTTCCGCCAGGGCGCCTTCGAGGGGACCAACCCCCGCGATGCCTACTTCGTCAAGTGCGACGCCGAGACCACCACGGTGAACGACCGGAATCTGGGTCGGGTCAACATTCTGGTCGGGTTCGCGCCGTTACGGCCCGCCGAGTTCGTGATCCTGCAGATCCAGCAGATCGCCCGGGCACAGGTCTGAGGGAGGGACTCACGTGGCCCAGTTCAGCGTCAACGCGACCCGCTTCGACCCGTACAAGAACTTCAAGTTCCGGGTGAAGTGGGACGGCCGGTTCGTGGCCGGCGTGAGCAAGGTCGGTGTCCTGAAACGCACCACCGAGGTGGTCAAGCACCGCGACGGCGGCGATCCGAGCAGCAGCCGGAAATCCCCCGGCCGCACCGAATACGACGCGATCACCCTCGAACGCGGGGTGACCCACGACGTGGATTTCGAGCAATGGGCGAACAAGGTCTGGAACTACGGATCCGGCCTGGGCGCGGAGGTGTCCCTGCTCGACTTCCGCAAGGATGTGATCATCGAGTTCTACAACGAGGCCGGTCAGCTCGCCCTCGCGTACAAGGTGTTCCGCTGCTGGGTCTCCGAGTGGCAGGCGCTGCCCGACCTGGACGCGAACGCCAACGCCGTGGCGATCCAGCACATCAAGCTGGAGAACGAGGGGTGGGAACGCGACTACGAGATTCCCGAGCCCAAGGAGACCAGCTTCCTCGAACCGGGCGCCTGAGAACGATGCTCGGCGGACCGGAGCTCCTTCAGGTGTGGGAAGCCGGCGGCAACCAGGATCCGGTGCGGCGCGCGGTCACCATGCTCGTCGCCGTCCACGGAGGCTCCGCCGAGACCGCGGCGGAGTTGGACGTCGGCAGCCGCGACGTGCTCCTCGCCCGGTCGCTGCGGGCGCTCGCCGGCAGCACGGTGCCGGCGTGCGCCGACTGCCCGCGATGCGGCGCCACATTGGACGTCGTGGTCGACGTCGCGGGCGTCACCGCCCTCACGGTGCTGGATCCGGGCCGGCGTTGGACGGTGCGGGCGGGTGACACCGAGGTGACCTTCCGGCTGCCGACGACCGCCGACCTTCTGGCCCTGCACGGGCACCCGATCCGGCGGGCCCGCGAGATGCTCGTGCGGCGCTGCCTGGGCGCCGAAGCGGCGCCGGAGGTCATGGCGGCCGTCGAGGCGGCGATGGAACGGGTCGCTCCGGCCGGAGCGATGGACCTGGTCGCGCAATGCCCCGCGTGCGGCCGCTCGGCGACGTTCCCGCTCGATATCGGAGCCCTGCTCTGGGCCGAGATCCGGGAGCGGGCGGCCGGGCTGGTCCGCGACGTGCACGTGCTGGCGTCCAGCTACGGCTGGACCGAGGCCGAGGTGCTGGCGTTGAGCCCGAACCGGCGGGCGAGCTACCTGGCGCTGGTGGGCTGATGACCGGATACCTCGACCATGTGCTGGGCCGGTCCGTCGGGTCGGCGGCGGTGCTGCCCCGGCCGCGGTCCCGATATGAGCCGTCCGGCAACGGCGATCCGGTCGAGCACGCCGCCGAGCCGGTCGAGCACGGCGCCGAGCCGGTCGAGCACGGCGCCGAGCCGGTCGAGTATTCCGGCGAGGCTCCGGCTCCGGTGGTGGGCGAAGCGCAGACCAGCCCATTGCCGTCACGTCCGGTTGTCGTCCGGCGAGAGCGGCGGACGAGCGGTTCAGCAGCGATCGACCCGGTCGTCTCGCGCGCTCCGGAGGCGCCGCAACCGCGTCGACCGACCGGCGAGACGGCGACGGGTGCTCCCCCGACGGACGACGCGTGGCCTACCCCGACCGGGAACCGGACCGGGCCACGCGCACGGTCACGCCCACGGCCGGCTCCGGCCGCCGCGCGGAGAGGCGAGGGAGGCCGCCAAGTTGCCGCCGACCGAGAGGCGACCGCGTTCGCAGCAGCCATCGACCGCCTGGAAATCATCGACCGCCCGGAAATCATCGACCGCCCGGAAATCACTGCCCGCCCGGAAATCACTGCCCGCGCGGCCGAAGTCCCGGCCGGCACGGCCCTAGCCGACGTCGCACCGAACGCGGACGCGGACGCGCGGTTCGTGCCCGGCCCACCCGGCCGGGCGCCGCGGGCCGTGGGCCGGAAGGCCTCGCCGGAGCCACGGGGCCCGATCCGCCGATCGCGCGGCCAAGCGGCTCCGCCGGGCATGAACGGCGACCGCGGAGCCGCGCCGGAACCTCCGGTTTCGCCCCGCGGCCCGGAGGAACCCCTACCCCGGATCACGACCGCCCCGGACCGAACACCCGTCGGCCGGCCGCTCGGCGCGGAAGCCCCACGCCGGGCCAGGGCCGCCCCGGACCGAACACCGGCCGGCCGGCCGCTCGGCGCGGAACCAGCTCGGCCATCCGACAGGCGACCGGCGCGTGAACCCGGCGTGGAACCGGCCCGAGAAGGCGTACGCGAGGAAGCGGCCGCGCGGCACGCGGCAGAAGCCCTCGGCGCGGAAAGCGCGACGCCCGTCGCCCAGGCCTCCCCGCGCCGGCGCCGGGCGGCCGAACCCGCGCAGCCGCCGGTCGTGAACGTGACCATCGGGCGGGTGCAGATCCGCCGGCCGGCGGCGGTCGAGGCGCCGGTTGCGCCGGCGCCGCCGCCCGCGGGTCCGCGGCCGATGTCGCTGGACGAGTACCTGGGACGGCCATGAGCAACTCGCTGGCGGTCGCGATGGTCACCGCGGCGCTCCGCCGGATCCTCGGCGAAGCGCTGGTCGCGGTGCCGGCCGGCGGGGTGCAGAGCGCCCGCGTCACCACGCTGCGCCCGGACATGCTGGGTGCCGCGGACGGCGAGGCCCGCGGCATCAACGTTTTTCTCTATCAGGTGGCCGGAAACGGGGCCGGCGCCGGAAATTCGCTGCCCACCCGCCGCGTCGACGGGACCCTGCTGACCCGGCCCGAACGCACGGTGGACCTGCACTACCTGCTGACCTTCTCGGGCGACGAGACCGCCCTGGAACCGCAGCGGATGCTGGGCGTGGCGGCCACCGTCCTGGTCGCGCAGCCGGTGCTCGGGCGGCAGCGGCTCCGGGAGATCATCGCGAGTGCGCTCGCCGAGGATCCCGCCACCTGGCAGCAGTTCTCCGACCTGCCCGATCAGGTGGATCTGGTCCGGTTCACGCCGGCGCCGCTGAGCCTGGACGAGGCGTCGAAGCTCTGGTCGACGTTCTTCCAGTCGCCGTACCGGCTGTCGATCGCCTATCAGGCGTCGGTCGTGGTGCTCGACGCGGATCTGCCGGTGCAACCGGCGTTGCCGGTGCTGACGCGCGGTGTCGATGCCGCCGCCCTCAACCTGCCCGCGGTGCGCCGGGTGGTCGCCGACTCCGGGCCCGGTGATCCGATCGTGCCGGGCGCCACGATCCGGATCGAGGGCGACCGTCTGCGCGGACCCTACGTGACGCGGGTGCGGCTGGACGACATCGAGGTCACGGTACCGGCGGACGGCCTCAGCGGGACCGCGCTGCGATTCCCGCTGCCGGCCGGGACCCTGGCCGGGCTGCGCTCGCTGCAGGTGATGCATCCGCGGTTGCTCGGGGACCCGCCGGAGGAGCACGTCGGCGCCGAGTCGGCCGTGGTCCCCCTGCTGGTCCGCCCGGTCGTCGCCGGTCCGGTCGGGGCGCCGGCCGGCACGTCGAGCGTGGTCGTGCCGGTCAGTCCTGCGGTCGGACGCCGGCAACGGGTCCTGGTGAGCCTGAACGAACATCATCCGCCGGCCGGTCAGGTGGGCCGCGCGTACACCTTCGCGGCGCCGCTGCCGGCGGCCGGCGGGCCGGCCACCGTCGACCGGGTGACCGTTCCCGTCCCGGGTGTCCCGCCGGGCACCTACCTCGTCCGGGTGCAGGTCGACGGCGCGCAGAGCCTGCTCGCCGCCGGCGCCGACGGGCGGTTCGACCGGCCCCGGGTGGTGCTGCCATGACGTCCTGGGTGCAGGACAACCACGACTTCCTGTCGGCGGCGCTGGCCGTGCTGGCCGCCCGGCTGGACGACAAGGACGTCGAAGGCGAGGAGCAGGAGCGGGACCGCGTACGGGATCGGATGTCCGCGCCCCCGGCGCTGCACCGCATCGCCGAGAGCTTCGGACTGTCCGACTTCGAGCGGGACACGCTCCTGCTGTGCGCCGGCGTCGAGCTCGACGCGTCGGTCGCCGCCGCGTGCGCCCGCGCGCACGGCGAGCCCGCCCGCCGGTACGCGACCTTCAGCCTGGCCATGTCCGTCCTGCCGGAGCCCCACTGGTCGGCGGTGACCCCGGCCGGCGCTCTGCGGCGGTGGCACCTGCTGGAACCGGTCCATCCGGAGTCGCCCACGACGACGGTCCTGCGGGTCGACGAGCGGATGCTGCACGCCCTGGCCGGACTGGGCTATCTGGATCCGCGGGTGGAGTGCCTCGCCGGCCCGCTGCCGCCGGCCGACGATCTGCCGCCGGCTCTGCGGCGGCCGGCCGAACGCTTGGCGGCGCAGTGGTCCGGTCCCGGGCCGCGACGGGTCCGGCTTCGGGGACGGTCGCGGGCCGACCTGCGCTCGGTCGTCGCCGCGGCGGCCGGCGACCTGGGCCTGCAACCGTTGCACCTGCGGGCCGCGGATCTGCCGGCCGTCGCGTCGGAACGGACGCTGCTGGCCCGGATCTGCGATCGGGAGTCGGTGCTCAGTGGCCGGTGCTGGCTGCTCGAGACCGACGACGCCGCACCCGAGGCGGCCCGGTGGGCCCGCGATCTGAGCCGTGAGCTGACCGGCCCGGTGGTGATCGCCGGCGACGAGCCACTCGCCGGCGACGAGCCGGTGCTGATCGACGTGCCGACGGTGCCACCGGCCGAGTTGCGCACCGTCTGGCAGGCCGAGCTGGGCGGGCGGGAGCGGGCACCGGACAGCTGGCCGGCTCGGCTGGCCGGGCAGTTCGCGCTGGGCGTCGCGGACATCCGGGCGGTGATCGGGGACGTGGCGGCCGGTGACCCGGCGACGAGGGGCCCGGACCTGTGGGCGGCCTGCCGATCCCGGGTACGCCCCGCGCTGGACGGGCTCGCACAGCGGGTGGAGGCGCGGGCCGGGTGGAAGGACCTGGTGCTGCCGGAGCCCCAGGCGCGGCTGCTTCGGGACATGACCGCCCAGTCGCGGAACCGGATGACGGTCTTCGAGGACTGGGGCTTCGGTTCCCGCGGCGCGTACGGCACCGGGACGGCGGCGCTGTTCGCCGGGTCCAGCGGTACCGGCAAGACGTTCGCGGCCGAGGTCATCGCCGCCGACCTCGCGCTCGACCTGTACCGGGTGGACCTGAGCCAGGTGGTCAGCAAGTACATCGGGGAGACCGAGAAGAACCTGCGCCGCGTCTTCGACGTGGCCGAGACCGGCGGCGTGGTGCTGGTGTTCGACGAGGCGGACGCGTTGTTCGGCAAGCGCAGCGACGTCAAGGACAGCCACGACCGGTACGCCAACATCGAGGTCAGCTATCTGTTGCAGCGCATGGAGAGCTACCGCGGGCTCGCCATCCTGACCACCAACCGCAAGGACGCCATCGACACGGCGTTCATCCGCCGGCTGCGTTTCATCGTGCGGTTCCCGTTCCCGGACGCGGCCGGACGCGCCGGGATCTGGCAACGCCTGCTCCCGCCCGAGTTGCCCACCGAGGGCCTGCGGACGGATCTGCTGGCGCGGCTGGAGGTGTCGGGCGGCACGATCCGCAACATCGCGCTGGCGGCGGCCTTCCTGGCCGCCGAGTCCGGCGAACCGGTGCGGATGCGGCACCTGTTGCGCGCGGCCCGCACCGAATACGCGAAGCAGGAGCGCCCCCTGACCGATGCGGAGGTGGCCGGATGGACGACGTGAACGTGTTCCTGGACGAGCTCGAGCTCGACGTGGAGCCGCCGGAACAGCCCGGCACCGGTGCGCTGGCCGAGGCCCTGCGCGGCACCGGTGCGCTGCGACCGGAGTACGAGCAGGCCGTCGCGTCCGCGATTGCCCGGGCGCTCGCGGACGCGGCCGAATAGCTCAGCCGCCGGCCTCCGCGTCGGCCTGCCGTTCGGCGGCGTCCGCGGGGTTGCTGATCGCCGTCGGCGTCGCCGTCGCCGGTGCGCCGGACTGCTGCACCACGTGGGTCAGCTCGTGCGTCAGCAGCCGGTCGCCGCCCGGGGTGCCGGGCTGGTAGCGGCCGGCGCCCATCACGATGTGCGAGCCGAACGTGTAGGCCTGCGCCTGGATCAGGCGGGCCGACTCGGCGGCCTGGGTGTCGCTGTGCACACGAACCTGGCCGAAGTCATGACCGAACCGGCTCTCCATGCCGTCCCGGGTCGAAGCGCTCAGCGGCGTGCCGGCCGTGTCGAGCACCCGGCGCACTGCCCCGGGCACGGCCTCCCCGGCGGCCTCCGCCGACTCGTCCGGCGAGCGGAACACCGCGTCGGCCGGGTCATCGGTGTGGTCGCAGGTGCCGGGCGGACACTGCGCGCCGCCGCACCGCTGCACCGCTGCGAAACTCGGGACGCCGGGCCGTGCCGGTTCGCCGGTCCGGGTTATGTCGGTCCGTGCCATGTCAATCCGGGCCATGTCGGTCCGGGCCGTGTCGGTGGTCCTGCTCATAGTGGATATCCCTCCGGGAAGTCGGCCGAGGCGGGTGCCGCCGCCAGCGCGGCATCGTCGGTGAGCAGCCCGTCCACCGGTTCACCGGCGGCCAGCCGGGCGGCCGCCGCGGCGAACGGGTCGGCTGCGCCGATCACGTCGACGGTGATCCGGGCCGCGGTCGCCGAGTCGCGGAGTACGGCCGCCGCCTCGGCGTACTCGTCGGCGGTCACCAGGACGAGATGGCGTCCGGGATCGTTGCGGAACGCGTTGCCCGCCGCTCTCCGGGCCGCCGCGACGTCCGGGCCGGGGCCGGCGGCCACGTCGGCACCGGCCCGCAGACGGGCCCGCAGGTCGTCGCGCGAAACGAGCTGGGCGAGGGCGTCCCGAGCGGCCACCCGGCTGAGCCGGCTGGAGCGGTTCGGCACCAGCACCACCTTGACGATCGACCGGACCAGGCGGAACCACTGGGTGAAGTCGGCCCCACGCACGTCGTCCACGCTCGGCAGCGTCCACTCGGTGCGGCCGCCCGCGGTCCGGCCAAGGGTCAGCCCGTTGACGACCCGGTCGCCCGCCGAGACCGCACGGCCGGCCAGGGTCACCCGGCCGAGCAGCACGTCGCCTCGCTTGCGGTCGCGCATGACCTCGAACACCTTGCCCAGGAACGCCTGGCCGTCGGCGGTCGGGGCCCAGGCCACGGCGGGCACGCCCGCCACGTCGCGCAGACTGACCTGGCCGTCCAGGGTCAGGGGCGTGGTGCCGAACACCGCGCCGCCCCAGAACGCCATCTCCGGGTCGCCGAACGGATACGGCAGGTCCAGCGTCACCGTGAGCACCGGTTTGCCGTCGACGGTCTCCTGCTGCGGGCGCCCGTCCAGGACGACGGCCAGCCCGGCGGCCAGGTCCCGTGCGGCGATGAGATCGTCGTTGGCCACCGGAACGCCCTGATCGAGCCCGGTCCAGTCGAGCACGACCCCGGTCACGTGCAGGCCGCCGGTGAACGGGCTGCCCCGATCCACCCCGGCGACGAACGTCACCGGCCCCACCGCCGGGTCGGCCGTGCGCAGCGTCGCGGTCAGCCCTTGCACGGGAACGTCGTTCCCGAGCCGCCACCAGCACGCGGCCAGGCCGTCGGCGCCGGTGTCGACATCGGTGACGAGGGCGCCGGCGGCCAGGCCGGCCGCGTCCGGTGCCACGGCGCCGCCGGTCACCGTGAACCGCACGGTCGCGGCGGCCGTCGGGTCGCCGCAGCCGCTGCGGACCCGCACGCGTACCGGCCTCAGAAGGTCCGCGCCCGGCCGGCCGTCCTGCCCGTCGCCGTCCTCCACGACCAGAACCGGCGTGCCGGCCAGGCCGTCGATCGCCGCCTGCACGGTGCCGGCGCCGGCCATCCGGGTGCACGCGCCGGGATCATAGGCGATGTCGCGGGCGAGTCCGAACGACGCCGAGAACTCGATCGGCGGGGCCAGCGGATCCCCACCCGGGGCCAGCCGCCGGGCCGTCAGCCGCGGGCCTGGACGGCCCGGCTCGGCGGCGGGAAGCCACCAGCAGCGGGCAACCCCGTCGGCGCCGGTCGGCACGTCCAGCCACCAGTCGGCGGATCCGGCGAGGCCGGCGAGGGTCGTGGCCAGCCGCCCGTCATGATCCTGGGCCAGGAACCGGATCGGCACGTCGGGCGCCGGCGCGTCGGCGCGGCTGGCCGAGACCTCGAGCGGCTGCGGCAACGGGTTGCCGGGGAGCACCTGCTGCCCGTCACCACCGGCGTAGCCGACGACGACCTTCCCGGTGAGGGCGGTGAGCGAATCGAAGAAGCCGCGCTGGTCGGTCACCGTCCAGGCACCGCCGGCCAGCACCAGGCCGGCGATATCGGCGTACGCGTGGCGAATCCCGGCCGGCGGCTCGAAGCGTGCCTGGTCCCCGTCGCGCGGCCAGTCCACGTCGCCGGTCAGGTCGGGCACGACCGGCCGGCCTTCGAGGTCGGCGGTGCGGGCCGGGATGAGCCAGTAGTCGCCCGCCCGGAAGGTACCGTCCTGGAAGCGGATCTGGACACCGCTCTCCAGCCCGTGCCAGGCGGCGGCCGGCACGTCCACGACGTCGGACTCCCACCGGCGGGCCAGCGGCTCGGCGGCGAGGGCGCCCGCGGGTGGCGGGCCGTCCGTCCAGGTGACGGTGACCTTCGTACCCGACAAGGTGTCGATCTTCGCGAAGTAGCCGGCCCGGCCCCGCCGGGTGTGCGCGTCGTCGGTCACCTCGACCCAGCCCTGGGCGAACGAGAGCCGGTCGTCGCGGCCGGGCGCGGCCAGGGTGAGCACGTTGTCGGTGATGTCGGTGACGCGGGCGGCGACCGATCCGTTCTCGCGGGACCAGACGAACCTCGCACCCGAGCCGATCCGGCCGGGACGCACGATCTCCACCCGGTACAGCTGGTTGTCCAGCCGCTGGTAGCCATGGCCGGACCGGAAGTCGCACGGATCGTCGTCGTTCGGCGGCGTCACCGCCTGCGCCGCGAGTTTCGGCGGATCGGCCCGCCCGGGAGGCGGGTCCGCGATCGGGCGGATCTTCACCTGCCAGATCGTGCGCATGCGGGTTGCCGTGTCCGGGCCACCCAGCGCGGCCTCACGCAGTCCGGGGAGGTCCAGTGCCGTGATGTGCTCGTGCCAGACGTCCAGGTACGCCGTGTATTCGCCGTCCTTCTCGGGCAGGACGACACCGGGCAGGTCCGGCTGGGCGCCCAGCGGGACCAGGTCGTCGTTCTCGCAGAGAATCCCGTCCACGTAGTAGTGCCCGGGCGAGATCCGCAGGTCGGCCGGCTTGACCGGCCCCGTCGGCACCGAGCCGTCGGCCCGCACGATCGCCATGCCCGGCCGGTCGTTCGGGGCGCCGTGGGGCCCGACCGTGTCCGTGGTGACGAGGCGGTCCAGATGGGCCTGCAGGAGCACCTGCTCGTTCCAGTCGGCGTCCAGCTGGACCCGGCCCTGCTGCTGCAGGACGCCGCGGTAGTGGTGCTTGCCGCGGAACGTCTGCCGGGTGAAGTCACCCTTCATCGCGCCCGCCTCCCGTCGCTTGTCGCACGTCTCGAAAAAGACGTCTCACGTCTCGAAAAAGACTCCGGCTTCCAGGCCGAAGCGCAGGTACGCCTCGAGCTGCGCGGCCAGGTTGGACATCCGTACCGCCTGGCCGAGAAGGTGGTACGCCCCCATCTCGCCCTCGTCGCCGGCGCCCGTGGTGATCTCGGCCGGACAGTCGGCGGCGAGCTGAGCGAAACCGGGGTGGGCCGGGTCCGTCGAGGTGAAGACCGGCACCGCGGCGGACTCGCAGCGATATCGCCGGGGAACCCGCCAGTCGTCCGGCAGGTAGCTGAACCGTACGCATCCCTGCTGCACCTGGCGGGTCGTGACCGTCCCGAGCAGGATCGAGTCGCCGGCGGTCAGGATGCGGGTGCTGGTCGGACCGAGGATCGTGCACCCGTCGATCTCGGTGCGTGCCTCACCGGCGGTCAGCGCCGATGCGTGGTCGTACACGATGGTGTCGGTCAGGCTCACCGCGCCCGCGTCCCCGAGATCCGCGCCCGCCAGCACATCACGAAGCAGGCGTACGGCCAGCTGCCGGTTGCCGTCCGCCGTGAGCCGCCCGGGTGCGATCAGCGTGCAGTCCGACACGGTGAGCCGGGTCAGGCCGCCGTCGTCGACGTGCAGGCCGCCCTCGATCGAGATCCCGTCGACGACCAGCTCACCACCGTCCTCGGCGAGGACCCGGATCGTGCCGGTCAAGTGCGGGCGCAGACCGCGCGCGGACGACGTGAGGAGGTCCACATCGGACGGCCCCGCCTGATCGGGCCAGGAGGCGGACGCCAGGATCAGCCGGTCCCCCGCACCCAGCCGGACCTCGAGGTCGTCCTCCTGGGTGTACGTCGCGCTGTCCGTGATCGCGATGACCCCGACCTGGCCGGCCGGCAGCTCGGGCCGGCTCTCCCAGAGCCGCAGCGCCTCACCGAGCGTGCGGACCGTGCGGCCCGGGTCGGTGGTCCCCGCGGCGGCGACCCGGACCGACCAGCCGACCACGGCCGGGGACGAGCCCACCTCGAGCGCGGCGGTGAGGGTCGACCGCCGGTCGTGCGGCCCGGCGCCGATGTCGCCGGGAAAGCCGTACGTGTAGTCGACCCGTATGTCCGACTCCGCCTGCGAGACGGTGATGCGGCCCAGGACCGGGTCGACGGCGATGCGCAGGCTCCCGCCGGGGCCGGCGGCGGGCACCGGCCAGTCGGTCAGGTCCCGGATCACCATCCGCCCGGGCGGTTGCTCCTCGGTGCCGACCCAGATCCGCAGGGCCGGATCCGGTTCCGCGAGATAGACCGGCTTTCCGGTGGCCAGATCGGCGGCCAGGGCCCGCCGGCGAAGCGGAGCCGGCACGTCGGCCTCCTCGGCCAGGTGCTCCACGCGGCCCGGCTCGGTCCGGCCACGGTGGAACAACGGCAGGTCGCGCCCGGCGGGATCGAACGTCCAGCCGCCGCCGACCTTCCGGGCCCGGACCCCTTCCACCGGGTACGCGGCCAGCCGCCACAGGTGCACGCCCACGTCCGGGATGTTGTACCGGCCGCGGCCGGCGTCGATGTGCCGGACGTCCGCCGTACGGGCCACCGGGTCGAACGCGGTGCCGACGAGGGCGAGCCCACCGGCATCCCGCAGATCGGCGGTACGGGCGGCGTCCGGCCGGACGTGATCGAGGTGCTGGGTCGCGCTCAACCGCCGGTAGTACTCGACCACCCGGGCCGGCCAGCCGGTGGAGTCCCGCGCGACCTGCTCGATCACGCCGGGCGTCCCCTTGCGCCGCCGGTAGCGGATAGTGTTCGCGACCAGGGCCCGCAGCCCCGCCGCACCGGGCGCCGCCCGCAGGCCGTGCAGGCCGAGCAGATCGCCCAGGTAGGGCACCACCCACTCGGCGCAGGTCTCGACGAACCAGTCGTCGTACAGGCCGTCGACGTCGGCGGTGAGCCGGGCCAGTTCCTCCTCCACGACCGCCAGAAGGCCGCTCAGCGGCCCGTCCCGCTCGGCGTCGCGAAGCCGGTGGATGGCTGGGAGCAGGTCGTAGACCGGACGGTCGTCGCTCACGGCGCCCTCATCTTCCCCACGCGTGGCTCCCCGGCGGCGAGCAGGAGCAGCCCGGCCGGGATCAGCTCGCCCGGCTGGTCCGGATCCCAGTGGGCCTCCGGCGCCCGCAGGATCGGCGTCACTGCCGGGCCGGCCGGATCGGCCGGGTCGAACCCCAGTTCGGTGATCCGCGCGGCGACCACGCCGGTGACCCGGTGGACGGCGGCGAGAACCTCGGCGGTCGTGACCGGCCGGCCGAAATCGCGGTTATCGGCCGCGTAGCAGTCGCTCAGTGCCTTCCGGACGGCATCCCGAACGTCGGCCGCGATCCGGTCCGGGTCGGCCAGCACCTCGATTCCCAGCCGGAAGGGGATCTCCCGGAGACTGTCGATCCGCATCGGGACGGCGAGGTCGCGGACCGTGTCGAGGGCGCCGATCAGCAGGTCGACGGTCGGGTCCGCCGGTACCGCCGACCCGTCCGGGCCCGCCACGGTGATCTGAACCTGGGTGGTGCCGGCGACCGCCAGTGCCACCGCCCGTGCCTTGGCGATCCCGCTGAACGCTCGTGCGTAGTCCTCGTAGTCGGACAGCGACACCACCCGGTCGAGGGTGAGCACGGTCAGCGGCGCGTTCGCCCGGGCCTGGGAGAGCGTCTCCGGTGCGGCCGAGCCGGAGGCGCGCAGCGGGTTGTCGACGGTGGCTATGCCCAGCGGGCGCTGCGGCAGCAGGCTGAGCGCGTGGGCGCCGACCTCGCCGGCCGGTCCGATCCCGCTGCGGTACCGGGCATGGACGTTCTCCTGTCCGGTCGGCAGCCGGGCACCGTACACGCCGTCCCCGAAGATGACCGTGGCGTCGGCATCGTCGTCGATCCGCACCACGTATACCCGATCCTGCGGCCCGGCCTCGAGCAGCGACGGCACCTCGGTCCAGGCGACCCCGTCGACCCGGATCGTCAGCGAGTCGACCACCCCGCTCGGGGTCCGGGCCGCGAGGTGGGTCAGATTCGGCTTGCGCAGGACGAACCGCTGATGGGGCACCGTGCTGTCGCCGCTGCCGAGAACCTCGTCCGGCACGGTTTCGCCGTGCGAGGCGAGGACGACGTTGCCGGCGAGCCGGACCGATCCGCGATCCAGCTCCGGCAGCTCGGCGGTGAGGGTGACCATCGGGCCGAGGACGCTTTCGACCTCGGTGGCGGTGCTCCACGGCCCGCCCGCGGTCGTCCCGGACACGATCACCGGTTGTCCCTTCGCCAGCGGCGCCGGCCGGTCCAGCTCGAGCACCCGGCCGGACACCGGGCCGGGAACCGGTTCGTCGGCGAGGATCAGGGGACGGCTGACCGCGTACGCCGTCGCCGTGAGCCGCCCGAAGGGCGTCAGCGGGTTTCCCTTCATCGTGACGCGGGTCGTCTTCGCGCTGAGCAGGAAGTCGTGCCGGGCGGACGGCAGTGCGCCCTTGACCCGGTAGAGCTCGGTCGTACCGGGCTGGGTGAGAATCAGGAACCCGCGGGTGTCCACGCCCGGATGAACGCCGTCGAGGTCGACGGCCGGGCCGTCGCTCTGGTCGCCGTCGGGCAGGTCGAAGCCCGGCCAGTCGGCTTTCATGTTCGTGCGGGCCTTGGGGTCGTAGCGCCGGCGAACCTCGGCCGGCAGGCCGCGCCAGTCCGGGGCGTTGTATCCGAACAGCGGCGTCCGGACGTCGAACGCGTACACCGCCGGTCGTCCGTAGTCGTTCTCCAGAGGCTCGTCCCAGGTGACCCACGTCGCCGGCGGCTGCGGGACGACCGCGGTGAGCACGCGGGACTCCCACGTGCCGGGCGCCGGCCCCTCGACGATGAGGATCGGATCGCCGCGCCGCAGCCCGGTCTGGACGCCGGCCAGGTACAGCCCCGTCCGGCCCGGGCGAAGTTCCTGCCGCCGGCGGGTCCGGACGCCGATCTCGTCGCGGGCCGCGTCGGCGAGCAGCTCGGTGCTCGTCTCGAACGTCTGCGGCAGTTGTCCCTGGGCCGGGATGCTGAGCACCCGGGTGCCCGCCGGCACCACCGACGTACCGCGGAAGTCCAGGTAGGTCGTCGCGGCCGCGCCCGGCCGCAGCTCGTACCCGATCTGCCGGGCCAGCTCCAGCACCGAGCGGCGCTCCACGGCCGTACGCAGGAAGCCCTCGTTCGCGATCCGCTCCTGATAGAAGGTGACCACGTCGGCGACGGTGGCCCACGCGTCGAGCAGCGCCACCGCCGGGTCGTCACTCGCCGCCGCGTCGAGGCGGCCGAGCCGGCTCCCGAGCTCGGCGAGCATCCGGCGCAGGATGCTGCCGTGGGTGCCACCGCGGTAGGCGATCGCGGCCAGGCCGGGCGGGTTCGACACCGCGACGTCGGCGGCCTCGCCGCCGCATCCGCATCCGCAGTCCGCGGGATCGGTCATCGATTCACCGCCCGCCGGCCATCTCGAACGTGATCCGCCCGGCCGTTCCGTCCTCGGGTTCGCTGTCGCAGCGGGCGACCTCGACGCGGTCCATCGCGATCAGGCCGGTGCCGCGCAGGTCCTCGTCCGGCCGGCCGAGCCGTCCGAACCGGTCGGCGTCCACCCGGGCGACCCCGGCCACCGCCATGGCCGCGGCGACGACGGCGCTGAGATAGACCGGCTGGGCGAACGTGAAGTTGTCGGGATGGAAGAACCCGCGGTCGCCGCCGCCCAGATCCCGGTCCGAGAACCGGTCCACCAGCGACCGTTTCACCGTGCCGCGGAAGTAGCCGGGTGCCACGCAGACCGACAGCCCGATATCGATCGGCACGTAGATCGGCGCGCGCACCTCGACGTCGGTGCCGGCCATCCGGCTGCGGTCGAGCCGCGCGGCCAGGTCGTCGCGGAGGGCCGGGTCCAGGCCGGTTCCGCCGATCCGGTCGACGGTGACGGACTCGGCGAACCAGGAGCCGGTCCAGCGCCGGGTCGCGACGGCCCGCTGTACGCGCGGGTCACTCCGGGCCACCGCGGCGTAGTCGTCGTCGGTCACGGCCCGCTGCTGGGTCCGGAACGCCTGCGGGGCCAGCTGCCGCACCTGCTCGACCGGTTCCGGTTCGGCGCCGCCGACCGCCGGCAACGGGTTGCGGACCCACACCCCGGCGATCGGGGGCTCGGGCACGGTGAGGACGTCCCGGCCCGCGTTGCCGGCCACCCCGCCGCCGATCCGGTAGTCGGCCCGGAACCGGCGGTCGGCGCCCGGTGCGGGCCGGCGCCCGTACGAGTCGTCACCGAAACGCAGGCGCACGGTGCCGTCGTCGTCCGGTTCGGCCACGAAGTCGGCGCCGAAGCGGTCGCTGCCGAGCAGGTCGTCCCGCGCCGTCCAGTCGTCGCGTCCGTCGGTCACCCGGATCAGGTCGGGGACTGCCAGCTGCGGATCGATCCGCAACGCGCGCCGCGCCGGCACGGTGCGGTCGTCGGTGTACGGCACCGCGAACGCCAGCCCCTTGCGACCGAGCGCCGGACGATACCGGCCGGTGACCGGTACGGTGTCCGGGATCAGGGGGTCGTCGGCCACCCGCTCGCCGTGCCCGGCGAGCACGACGTTGCCCCGGGCGACCGCGCCGGGGAGGTCGTCGAAGCACCGGCCGCGCGGGAACCGCCGGACCCACAGGGCGAACGGCAGCGCGTCCTCCTCGTCCCAGGTCACCTCCACCACGTCGGTTCGCGTGACCGGGTCGTGGGCGTCGGTCACCGAGGTCAGCCGGACTGGCCAGCGGTGGGTCACGTCCGGCGGGTCGGCGGCCGTCTCACCGCGTACCTCCTCCAGGACCAGCACCTCGCCGGCGGCGAGCCCGAGGCCGCCGGCCGTGCCCACCAGGGTCGCTCCGGTCGCCCCGCACGGCAGGCAGCAGCCCCGCTGCCCCCAGGTGTGGATGTCGATGGCGTTGCGGGCGGCCACCGGGGTGACCGCGTGCAGGGTGTGGAACACGACGGCGCTGTCGCCCGAGCGCACCTGATGACCGGCCGGGATCATCACGGGGTCCGGCACCTTGCGGTTCCGGCGGGCGAAACCGGCCGACACGTCCTCGTCCACGGTCAGCACCAGCCAGGTGCGCGCGGCCGCGCCCTGATGCATCCGGTAGTCCAGCAGCCGGGCGTGCCGGCCGACCGACACGCGCCGGCGGGCGGTGCCGAGATAGGCCTCGGCGGACACGGCGTCCTGGGCGGCCGCGAGCAGGTCGCCGAGGTACGCGAAGATCTCCACCAGCGTGACGCCGATGTCGGCCGGGTTGCGGTCGGCCCAACCGGGCGCGACCACCGACAGCCGGTCCAGCAGCAACTGCCGCAGCCCCGCGTAGTCACGGCTCAGATAGTCGATCACCGGCTCCGGGCTGCCCGGCGGGACGCACGCGGCCGCCGCCGCGCAGTCCCGATCGGCGTCGCAGTCCACGCCGAAGTCGAACACCGCCTGGGACAGCCGAGGGTCGAAGCCCGCGGCGGGATCGGTGACCATGATCCGGTAGGCCGCCGGATCGCCGGGGGCCACCAGGCGTACCTCCAGGACCGCGGGACCCACGACCGACGGCCCGGTCGCCGCCACCTCGACCGGACGCGACGCTCCGACGGGCGACACCGAGACGCTCAGGCCGGGCGGAACGGGCCGCAGGCACCGTACGAGCAGCGTCCGGTGCCCGGGCTCGACCTGGACGTCGTCGATGCCGTTGAGGGTGCCGCCCGCGAGCACACTCTGGCGGCGACCGTCCGGGTCGTCGCAGAGGTACTCGGTCAGCGGCCGCATCGTCTCACACCGCCCGCACGAAGGTGGCGGTACGCACCTCGTCGGAGATCAGCGGCCGGTACACCACCTCCACCACGAGGGTCGAGTCCGGGCTGTCCACCCGGACCGTCTGCACCTCGACGACGTCGCCCAGCCACTGTTGCAGAGCGGCCTGCACCAGGAACTGGGTCGCGGTGCTCGCCTCGGCTCCGCCCGCCTCGAACACCAGGCGCATCATGCCGCTGCCGAACGCGGGCCGGTTGACCCGCTCGCCGGGCGAGGTGAACAGGACCTGCTCGACCAGATCGCGGACGTAGTCGTCGTCGTCCGTGCCCGCGGTGCGGCCGCCGGATCCCACGTGGAACGGATAGTCGATGTGCATCAGGTTCCCTGCACTCTCAGCTGGGTGTTCACCGGGTTCAGCGGCGCCCCGGTCGGCACGCAGGTCGAACTGCTGTCCATCAGCAGGGCCGGCACCCCATCGATCAGCACCCGGGTCGCCGCGACCGTCCACTGTGCGCTCAGACACGGACCGCCGGCGTTCGGTGGGAGCGGGCAGCCGGTCACGACGTACGCCGCGGACACCGTGACCGCCGGTTGGCCACCGAGCTGCACCCGCGTGCTCGGCCGAGTCGGCTTGGCCTGGCCGCCGTGGGTGCACAGCACGGTGGCCTGGGCGTGCAGCAGGAGCGCGGACATCAGGTCACCTTCAGCGCGCCGTCGTTGAGCGAGACCGACGCCGAGTCGAGCTTGACGCTGGCGCTGCCGTTGGTCAGGACGATGCCGTCCGAACTGAGCTCGATCCTCAGCGTGCCGCTGACGACCGGCGAACCCACCTCGATGGTGACGCCGCCACTGTTCCGCGTGTCGTCCACGGTCAGGGTCAGCCCGTCGGTCTTCAGCATCTTCGTGGACGCCTTCCCGGACCCCACCGGCACCTGGCCGGTGCTCCAGAAACAGCCGGCCCAGATCGGGACGTCGACGTCGCCGCCCTCGAACTCCATCCACACGTCCGCACCGACCGGCGGCACCGCGAAGAACCCCAGCCCCGGACCGGCGTACGGGGTGGAGGGCAGCGCCCAGTTGAGGGTCGTGTCGCCGAGCACCACCGGGCACACCGCGCGTACGCGTCCGAGCTTGTTCGGGTCGTCGTTCGCCACGACCTTGCCGCGGTACTTGCCGTAGAAACGTTCCCCGGTCATGGCCGCACCGCCGAGACCGTGGACCCGCTGCCGTCGCGGGTGAGGGTGAAGTCCTGGGTGTACTCGCCGCGCTGGATGTGATGGGTGACCCGGGAGACGTACCAGAGCCCGTCGTGGGACGCGCCGGCGCCGCGCAGCCCGACCAGGCCCCGGGCGGTGAGCGTCGCGCCGTACCGGAGGGCGTCGAGTCGGCCGGTCGCGGTCACCGAGTCGCTCGCGGCGTCGACCATGCCCTGGGCGCGGCCGAGCGCCTGGGTCGACGTCAGGCCGCTGGCGCGGAGCAGCGTCGTGCGGACCATCGGCAGGGTGGTCAGGTCCGGCTCGGCGGAGAGAGGCGTACGGGAAGCGGAGACGCAACGCACCGCGACGGACTCGTTGGTGGAGCGGTCCTGCACGCTGCCGGTGACCCTGGTCGGTGCCAGCCCGTCGGCTCGGAACTGGATCTGCTCGACGTTCGTGTCGGCGCCCATGTCCACGGTCAGCGCCGGTTGCGGCGCGCCGCCCCGCTCCGGCGGACCCCAGTAGACGGTGTTCGCGCCCACGGCCGGTCCCGGAATCAGGTAACAGACGAAGCCGAACCGGGCCGCCATCTGGTTGAGGTAGGCGAGATCGGTGCCGTGCTGCACCGGCACGCGTTCGGCGGCGGGCGGCGTGTCGGCCGAGTCCGGCGCCGTTACCCGCGGGACGAGGCCGTACGCGGAGTAGGCCGCCGAGGAGATCAGCATGGTGGCGATGACGTGTTCGGCCTGGGCGGGATGTTCGGCGATCTTCTCCTCGAGGTCCATCACGACGCTGATGTCCTGCCCGGTCACGGTGAGGGTGCCGGTGCCCGGCACGGAGCCGGGGATCAGCTCGCGCTGCGTGATCAGACCGTCCATCAGGACCTGGGGCGAACCGCCGAAGGCCACCTGCAGTACCACCCGTCCGAAGGGCCGCAGGACCGGCCCGCTGATCAGCGGGAAATCCGTCCGGTCGGCGGAGCCGGACCGGCCGGCGGAGAACCTCAGCTGGAAACCGGACCGGCCCCGGTCACCGGTCGTCACCTCGACGCTCTCCAGCGCCTCCAGCACCGGCGCCGTCGCCGGCGCCGGGACGGTCGGGCCCAGCAGAAGCGTCAGGGTGCTCGTCAGCGTCGCCATGACGTCGCCCTCAGCCCTGCGGGAAAGGGATACGCACCGGCTCGCCGATACGCTCGGGTGCGCACAGCTCGGCGGGGTGGATCACCGGGTTGGCGTCGCAGATGCGCCAGAACTGGGTGGGGTCGCCGAGGGTGCCGGCGGCGATCAGGTCCACCCGGTCGCCGCGGACCACCCGGTGCTCGGCCAGGGTGCGCAGGGTGTCCGGCTGCGGTGGGAACCGGCGGCGAAGGAAGCGTACGTCGCGCGTCTGCCCGGCGCCGTCCGGCACCGTGGTCGTGGCGACCCCGACGCTCGCGTAGCGGCTCGACGGATCCAGCATTCAGACCCCTGCCGGCAACGAGGTGTTGATGCTCGCGCCCGCCGAACGGACCGCGGCCGCGGTGTTCTGCGCGGCCAGCACTTCCTTGGCGACCTGGTGGGCCACGAACAGGTGGTATCCGAGGTTGCTGGGAACCAGGTCACTGTAGGACAGCACGCGCAGCCCGAGCTGCACCCGGGCCCGGATCGGGTTGAGGTCCGGGTCGTACGCCTCCTCGGTGATCGAGAACTCGGTGAGCCGGACCGGCACCACCCGCCGCACCCCCCAGACCAGCAGGGTCAACGGGGCCTCCGGCGGGACCAGCTCGATCGATCCGGCGGCGGCCAGCGCCGCGTTCGTGGTCACCGTGCTGCTCTTCGGGTAGAGCAGGATCTCCAGGCCGGACAGCTGCGGGTAGATGCCGACCCGGGTGGCGAGCGGGTCGCCGGCGGCCAGCTGATCGGCGGCGTCGATGCTCACCGTGAGCGTGATGGTCTCGACGGGCGCACCGGACAGCCGCAGCGCCTCGTTGCGGGCGCCCTGCGTCGTGCCTCCGGCGTCGGTCGCCGACCGGGCGCGCAAGCCGCGGCTCATCTCGTCCGGGTTGTACTGGAACGCCACCACGTTCGTCCGGTTGTTGGCGGAGTCCATGGCGACGATCGCGCCGCGCAGCGTCCGCGGAGACCTGGTCAGGCCGGTCATGGGAGGCACCCGTTTCTCTGCCGCCCATTTCTCTGCCGCCTATTTCTCTGCCGCCTACTTCTCTGCCGCATGGCAAGAATCGTCGCCGTGCCTCGTCACCGGCCCGTCACCCGTCCAGGGTCGGGGGCGGCACGGGAGCAGCTGTGTTGCGGCTGCGGCGAACCGCCCAGTGATCTGACGGCATGGCCGATGGTTCCGCTGTGACAGCCGCCGACCTGCTCCCTCCGGATCCCTTGCTGCACCTGCTGCGGCGGGCCACGTACGGCCCGGCCCCCGCGTCCGTCGCCGAGATCCGGAAGCTCGGCGCCGCGGCGTGGCTGGATGCCCAGCTCGCACCCGCCTCGATCGCCGACCCGGTCGCGGACGGCCTGCTGGCGCGGTTCCCGTGGTGCGCGGCGACGATCCCCGCGATCCGCGCCGCGGTCGCCGCGAAGACGCTGAAGCAGTACGACTGGGCGCCCATGTGGCAGGTCGGCTTCGCCACACTGGCCCGCGCGGTCTGGAGCAGGCGCCAGTTGTTCGAGGTGATGACCGAGTTCTGGTCGAATCACCTCAACGTGACGTGCCCGTCCGGCGACTTCTGGGACAGCCGCGCCGACTACGACGCGGCCGTGATCCGCAAGTACGCGCTGGGCAGCTTCGCCGACCTGCTCAAGGCGTCGGCCCGCCACCCGGCGATGCTCACCTACCTCGACAACCGGTCCTCGACGAAGGCCGCGCCGAACGAGAACTACGGCCGCGAGCTGCTCGAACTCCACACGGTCGGCCTGACCTACGCGGAGTCGGACGTGAAGAACGCCGCCCGCCTGCTCACCGGACTGACCGTCGACGACACCACCGGGACCTACCGGTACGACCCGGGCCGGCACGCGGTCGGCGCGGTGACCGTCCTCGGTTTCACGCACGCCAACGCGACCACCGCCGGCGGCGAGCAGGCCGCGCTCGCCCTCCTCGACTACCTGGCCGTCCATCCCGCGACGGCCCGCCGGATCGTCACGAAGCTCTGCACCCGGTTCGTCGCGGACGACCCGCCGGCCGGCCTGGTCACCAAGCTGGTGAAGGTCTACCTGGACAACCGGTCGGCGATCGCGCCGGTGCTGCGCGCGCTGTTCACGTCGCCCGAGTTCGCCGCGTCGGTCGGGGCGAAGACCCGTACGCCGTACGAGGACATCGTCGCCACGCTCCGCACGCTCGACTACGGTCCGGAGCCCTCGGGCACCAAGGCGATCGAGTCGCTCTACTGGACCTGTTCGAACGCGGGTCAGGCCCCGCTGGCCTGGGCCCCGCCCAACGGCTACCCCGACGTCGCCGCCGCCTGGGTCTCGCCGTCCGGGCAGCTGGTGCGCTGGAACGCGCACCTGAACGTCGGCGCCGGCTACTGGCCGACCACGCTGGTGCGGCCGTCGTCAGCGGTGGCCGCCTTCGCCGGGTCGACGACGCCGGCCACGTACGGCGTGCTCATCGACGCGGTCTCCAACCGGCTGCTGCAGATGACGCTGCCGGGCCCGCAACGGGAGGCGGTCGCCGGCTTCTTCGGCAAGACGCCGGCGAGCCCGGTCAAGGCCAAGGACCCGGCGGTCGACTGGATGTTCCCGTACCTGATGGCGATGCTGCTCAACTCCCCGACGTTCGCACTGCGATAAGGACAAGGTCTTGAACGACATTCTGTGCAAGCGCCGGACCCTGCTCGCCGGTGCCGCGGCCGGCCTGACCGCGGCGATGCTCGACACCCGCTTCGCCTTCGCGGCCGATCCGACCGGCACCAGGGACGTCTTCGTGCTGCTGTCGCTGCGCGGCGGCTTCGACGGGCTGTCGGCGATCGTGCCCGCCGCCGATCCGGACTACTACCAGCTGCGGCCGACCATCGGCGTACCGCGGAAGCAGTTGCTCGCCGGCGACGGGTTCTTCGGCCTGCATCCCGCGCTCGCGCCGCTGCTGCCGTACTGGCAGGCCGGTACGTTCGCGGCGGTGCACGCCGCCGGGCAGCCCACGCCGAACCGGTCGCACTTCGCGGCGATGGAGGAGCTGGAGCGGGCCGCGCCGGGCACCTCGACCCGGACCGGCTGGCTCGACCGGGTGCTCGGCGGCTTCGGGTCGCCGGCCGGCTTCAGCGGCGTCTCGGTCGGCAGCGCCCGACCCGCCCGGGTGCTCGCCGGGGACGCCCCGCACCTCGGCGTGACCTCGGTCGACGGGTTCAAGCTGGACGGCGACGTGGACGGACGGCCGCTCGCCGCCACGATGGCCAAGATGTACCTGGGCGCGCCGGACGCCCTGGCCACCAACACCGGCCAGATGCTCGGCGCGCTGGGCACGGCCAAGCAGCTGCAGGCCGCCGGGTACACGCCCGGCGCGGCCTACCCGGGCACCGACCTCGGCACCGCGCTCAAGGACGTGGCGCGGCTGGTCAAGGCCGACATCGGGCTGCGCACGGCGACGCTGGACTGCGGCGACTGGGACATGCACGAGGACCTCGGCGCCGCCGTGTCGGGCAAGCGCTACTACGACCACCTGAACGCGCTCGCCGCGGCGCTGGCCGCGTTCGCCGCCGACCTCGGGCCGGACGGGATGCGCAGGGTCACCCTCGTGACGATCAGCGAGTTCGGGCGGCGGGCCGCGCAGAACGGTTCCGGCGGCCTCG
This sequence comes from Actinoplanes sp., assembly GCA_036402935.1. Classification (GTDB taxonomy): domain Bacteria; phylum Actinomycetota; class Actinomycetes; order Mycobacteriales; family Micromonosporaceae; genus Actinoplanes. The sequence continues at coordinate 3,256 of DASWRZ010000022.1, read as the reverse complement.
ACCACGGGTACGGCAACGCGATGCTGGTGCTCGGCGGGAACGTCAAGGGCGGCAAGGTCTACGGGAGGTGGCCGGGCCTCGCCTCGTCGCAGCTGATCGACGGCGACCTGGCGGTCACGACCGACTACCGGGCCGTCATCGCCGAAGTCCTGCGGGTGCGCTGCGGCCTGACCGACACCGCGGCGGTCTTCCCGGGCGTGACGAGCGGCTCGCTGGGCCTGGTGTCGGCCTGAGACGCCGCCGTCCCGGTCGGGACGGCGGCGTGGCCTCGCTGGGGGCGCCGGCTCGGGTCAGGCGTCGCGGCGGCGCATCAGCCAGGCGCCGATGAGCAGCGGGATGACGCACTCGGCGAGCATCCACAGGTAGCCGGGCCAGGGGTGCAGCTGCCCGGGCGTGTGGATGACCTCGGTGATGCGCTGGCCCGCGTTGGTGGTGAAATGGGTCGAGATCGACTTGCCCCAGTTGCCGGGCAGCAGGTTGGTCAGCGGCGGCACCACGAACAGCAGGGCGATCCCCGCGGTGATCGATCCCGCGGTGTGCCGGATCAGGGCGCCCAGGGCGAGGCCGAGCAGTCCGCTGGCCAGTGCGATCAGGCCGGCGCCGAACACCGACCGCAGCACCGCCGGCGTGGACAGGCTCGCCGCGAGGTCGTGCGACGACCAGAACGTCATCGCGACGAAGAACGAGGCGAAGGCCGCCGCCGTGCCGACGACCCAGGCCACGACGCTGAACACGAGCACCTTGGCCAGCAGCACGCGCAGCCGGTTGGGCACCGCGACGAGCGTCGCCTTGATCCCGCCCGTCGTGTATTCGCTGGCGACCACCAGGGCCCCCAGCACCGCGAACGCGAGCTGCCCGAACGCGACTCCGGCCATGGCGAGGTTGGTGACGTCCAGCGTCGCGCGATCCTGCGCGTTCATCTTGTCCACGTTGCTCGACGCGCCCCAGGCGAGCAGCGTCGCGAAGCCGATCGTCACGACGAACGCGATCAGCAGCGTCCACCACGTCGAGCGCAGCGTCCAGAACTTCGTCCACTCCGAGCGGATCACCCGGGGCAGCGTGGCCCCACCGACCGGAAGCGAGGACGTGTACCGCTGGGGCGGCGTCGCCGTCGTGGTCATTGCGCACTCCCTACGGTTGCGTCGGTGGCGTGGTATTCGACCGATTCCCGGGTCATCTCCATGAACGCCTCCTCCAGCGACGAGCGCTGGGTGTAGAGCTCGTGCAGGGTCAGCCGGTTTTCCGCGGCCAGCTCCCCGATCGCGTCGGTGGTCGTGCCGAGCACCTCGATGTGCCCGTCGACCAGATTGGGCTGCAGGCCGGCGCCGCGCAGGGCACCCAGCATCGCGTCGACGTGCGGAGTGCGCAGCCGGACCAGACCGGCCGAGTTCGCCGCGATGAAGTCCGTTGTGCTCATGTCGGCGAGCAGCTTGCCCAGACCGATCACGATCAGGTGCTCGGCGGTGTTCTCCATCTCGCTCATCAGATGGCTGGAGACGAAGACGGTCCGCCCCTCGGCCGCCCGCGAGTGCATGAAGTGCCGGATCCAGAGGATGCCCTCCGGGTCCAGCCCGTTGACCGGCTCGTCGAAGATCAGGATCTCCGGGTCGCCCAGCATCGCCGCCGCGATGCCGAGCCGCTGGGACATGCCCAGCGAGAAGCCCTTGATCCGGCGGTTGCCCGCCTCGGTCATGCCGGTCATGGTGAGAACCTCGTCGACCCGCCGTTTGGGCAGTCCGTTCGACTGGACCAGCGAGTTGAGGTGAGCTCGGGCGGTGCGGCCGCCGTGTATGTCCTTCGCGTCCAGCAGTGCCCCGACGAGCTGCATGGGCGCGCGAACCGACGTGTACGGCCGGCCGTTGATCAGCGCTTCGCCCGACGTCGGCCGGTCAAGGCCCAGGATCATGCGCATCGTGGTGGACTTGCCGGCGCCGTTCGGCCCCAGGAAGCCGGTCACGATGCCCGGCCTCACCGTGAACGACAAATCGTTGACGGCGAGCTTGTCGCCGTAGCGTTTCGAGAGACCTCTGGCCTCGATCATGACGGACTCCCCCCATCCGGAACGCACCGACCCTACGTGCCGATGTCCACCCGGGTAAGGGTGGAAAACCCCGAGTAGACCCCTGACATTTGTCACGCCCGGCGGCCCGATGCCAGTTGCGCCGACACCCAACACCCAACACCCAGCGCCAGGCACGCACAGCGGGATCACAGCCGACACCTGGAATACCCTCAGGAATTCTGGGCAGTTTTGCCGGCATGCCCGCCCATGCCGCACGTGCCGGAGGTGCCGGAGGTGCCGGACGGTCCGTCGGGTACACGCTCGCCGGCCTGGTGATCGCCGGCACACTGCTGCTGTTCGTCGGGCCGCGCTCCTCGTCGGTCGCATCGGCGCCGGCGGCGGCCCCGTCGCCGGTGTCCCCTTCGAAGGCTCCGGCGGCCACGCCGTCAGCGTCACCCTCACCATCACCATCACCCTCGCGCTCCGGGCCGTACCGGGTGGTCGGACTGGGCGACTCGGTGCCGGCGGGCAACGCCTGCGGCTGCACCTCGTACGTGTCTCTGACCGGTCGCCGGCAGGCCGCGCACCTGGGCACGACCGCTGTCGTGTCGAACCTGGCCCAGGGCGGCCTGACCACCCCCGGCCTGCTCGACCAGCTCCAGGACCCCTCGGTAAGCCGTCAGATCGCCGCCGCCGACCTGGTCATCGTCACCATCGGGGCGAACGATTTCGACACCGGCCGGGTCGCCTCGCAGTCGTGCGACGGCCCCGGCCTCGACTGCTTCCGGTCCACGCTGACTCGGCAGGCGTCCCAGCTCGACGAGGTCTTCACGAAGGTTGACGCGCTGCTCGCCGGCCGGTCGGCGACGGTCCTGGTCACCGGTTACTGGAACGTCTTCCTCGACGGCGACGTGGCCGCCGCCCGCGGCACCGGCTACGTGCGCAACAGCGTCGCGCTGACGCGGGCCGAGAACGCGCAGATCGCCGCGGCCGCCGAGCGCCGGGACGCGACCTACGTCGACGTCTTCACCCCGTTCAAGGGCGCCTCGGGCACGGAGAACGACACGTCCCTGCTGGCCGCCGACGGCGATCACCCCGATGCGGCGGGCCACCGCCGGATCGCCGAGGCCCTTCAGTCCGCGCTGGCATCCACCTGACCGGCCGCCGGCCACGCCCGCCATGCCCTGGCTTGATCTCGCCGGCCGCGAGGCGCCTGATGGAGGGTGTGGCATGGGCGAAAAAGTGCCGCCGGGG
>DASWRZ010000021.1:0-23940 GCA_036402935.1 Actinoplanes sp. | reverse complement strand
CCAGCTCCTCCTCGGTCATGCGGTCACGGACGACGTTCTGCACGACCCGGTGGATGATGATCTGGCCTCGCCGATCGCTCTCACCCGCGGCGGAGGGCCGCTGGTCGAGGCGCAGCAGGGCGAGCCGGTTGATCTGCTGCACGAGCGAGCCGCGGGCCATCCGCTCCGAGAGCGCCGGGTTGAACGGCCTGAGGTGCCGCGCCATCTCGTCGCTGTAGACCAGGTCGAGCGGGATCTCGGGGGCAAGCACGCTGCACAGCTGGAACAGCCGGTAGGCAGCCTGGTCGCGGTCACGCAGCCGGTTGAGCGACAGATCCCAGGTGCGGGCGATCGACCGGTCCGTGGTGGCGGTGAGCGCGGCGCTGGGTCCCTCCTCGCGGATCAGCTCCAGGTATTCGGCGACCGGGGTCAGCGTCTCGGCGAGCCAGGCCGCCGCGGCGGCGATCACGATCGGCAGATCGGCGAGCTGCTCGGCGACCAGGTCGGCGTCCTGACGGCTCAGCGATTCGACCCGCTGAACCAGGTGGTCGATGCTCTCCTCGCGGGTGAACACGTCGACCGGTACCGACTGGGTCTGCTCGCCCCAGGACGTGTTGCGCGAGGTGATGAGCACGTGCCCGGGACCGTGGGGCAGGTAGGTGCGAACCGCCTCGGGCTCGTCGGCATTGTCGAAGATCAGCAACCACCGGCGCTTGTCGCGGCTCAGTTCCTGCACGACGGCGCGCGCGTAGTCGGCGCCGACCTGCTCGGAATGCAGCTCCAGCATCTCGCCGAGGTCGTGCAGCGAGCTCTCCAGGCTCTCCTCGTTGTCGGCGTTGAGCCAGGCCACGACGTCGTACGCGGCGCGGTAGCGGTTGGCGTACTCCAGCGCCAGCTGGGTCTTGCCGACGCCGCCCATGCCCTGGAGCGCGACGGCCTGGGTGCCGAACAGGACCACCGCCGCGCCGGACCGCAGCTGCTCCCGCAACTCCCGCAGCACGGCTTCGCGGCCGGTGAAGCGCGCGTTGCGCGCGGGCAGGTTGACGACCAGGTGGGGCTCCTCGCCGGGATAGCGCGGGGCGCCGGCGAGAACGGCGTCCACGTCGCCGACCGGGCGGCCGACCAGTTCGAGGACGCGCTCGGCGGCCGCGGTCGCGGAGAGGCTCCCGATGAAGGCGGAGTTGGCCGGAGCGATGCGTGGCCAGGGCATGACGTCGGCGGTGTAGACCGCGCACAGATCGGGATCGTCGACGGGAGCGGGTCCCTCGCTGCGGGAGATGATCCGCAGCCGCTGAGCCCCGTCGGCCGCCGGCCGCTCCACATCCGAGACGGGAACGACCCGGAAGCCGCTCGCCACCAGTACGTGCTCGATCCACTCGCTCCAGACCTGGTCGGCGCTCGTGCCGGTCAGCAGCATGACGTCGGCCTCGGCGAACGGCTTGCGCTCGAACCGCGCGTTGATCTGAGCGCGGACGCCGCCGGGCATCGCCGGGAGCGCCATGATCTCGTGCCCGGTGATGTGCCCGACCAGATTTTCGTACGCGTTGAGCAGCGTCCCGCTCGCACCCGACACGTCGCCGAAGGTCGCGAGCGTCTCCTCGTACGCGTAGTAGGCCTGATAGGGCACCTGGACGCCGAGCCAATAGGCCTGGCGGTTGTCCTCGTCCATGCCGCTCGGCAGGTCGGCGAACTGGCGCATCGCCACGGTCCGCCCGATGTCGGCCTTGCGCTTCTCGGCCGGGTCGACGCGCATCGGCACCGGCAGCACCCGGATGGCCCGCGAGCTCAGCAACTGCCGGGCCATCTGCGCGGCGCCGTCCATGCCCTGCTCGCTGAAGGTGAAGCAGTCGACGAGCACGTCAGGCATGTGGTTGGTGCAGATGCCGGCGATGTCGCTGTGACCGGTCCGGCTGTCGATCAGCGTGTAGTCGTAGTGCTCGCGCATGTCGTCGCGCATGGCGTCGAAGAACCGGCCGCCGTTCTGGTTCTGGTAGAAGTCGTCCCAGTTCATCTCGCCGAGCACGCCCTCGTACTCGTGGTTCTGCTGGCCGGCGGAGAGGAAGTCGAGGGTGCCGTCGCCCGGGAACTCCCAGTCGAGGGAGAACGAGTGCCGCTGCACGCAGGCGTACCGCTCGATCCAGCCGGGCGTGCGATCGCGGCGGGTGGTCGACCACTCGTACTCGCGGATCATGTCGATGACGCCCAGGGTCCCGGCGAGCACGCCGGGATCGATGAACGGGTTGAAGAACCGGTGCAGGCCGGGCGACTCCAGGTCCCAGTCGACGGCCAGGACACGCTTGCCGTTGGCCGCCAGAATCCAGGCCACGTTGGCGAGGGCCATCGTGCGGCCGGTGCCGCCCTTGTACGAGTAGAACGTGACGACCTGGCCGTTGCGACCGACGGTCATGACCTGCCCTCCCCTCAGCTCGGATGTCCCCGCAGGAAGTTGCGCCGCGCTCGATGGATCGCCTCGGCGACGACCCGGACGAACTCGGGTGCCGTACGCGCCACCTGGGCCGTGCCGCCGCTGAGCTGGACGGCGCCGGCGCACGGTTCGTGCAGCCGCGGATCGCGGCCGGCCACGACCACGACGACGATCCACTGCGGAAGCCGCCGCAGCAGCGTCTCCACGACCGGCCGGGTGCCGGCGTCGAGCAGGGTCGCCGGGTCGAGCAGCAGGATGCCGGCCGATTCGCGTACCTCCTCGGCGCCCGGCGCCGCGGCGAACGCGTCGACGACCTCCGGCAGCAGCAGGAGGCGGCGGGCCGCCTGCATCGCCCGGTCGGCCACCACGAAGCGGTCGGGCTCGAACGGCGTCCACTCCGGATCGGCGTCCGGCGCCCGCGCCACGGAGATGAGGAAGCGGGCTTCCGGCGACGGCACGTCGATCGCGGGCGCCTCCATCGGCATCCATTCCGGCCGGTGGGCCGGATGCTCGGCGGCGCGGACGACGCGGTCGGCCAGCAGTTCGACGATCTGGCGGAGCTCGCCGGCGTACGCGTTGTGCCGGCAGATCGTCGCCATGCCGGACACCTCGTACTCGCGTACGGCTTTGCCCAGCGACAGCGCCTGGTCGATGCCGTAAACGGCACGGGGAGGAACGTAGACGTCCCACATCACCGGATGAACGAACGGCGGATCGGCCAGATCGAACCGGCGGTTGAGATAGGGCGCGAAGTCCGGTGGCGGGTCGTGCAGGAACTCGCGGGTGTAGAGCGGCACCAGCACGCGCACCTCGGCCGGGGACCCGTCCGCGAGTGCCGTCCGCGCCTCCCGCTCGGTGGCGTAGTGCAGGGAACCGGCACGCAGGCCCGGCGGCGGGGCGGCCCGGCTGCGTACTTCCTCGTCGAGGCGGCGATAGAAGCGCTCCACCCACTCGTTCGGAAACGAGGCGCGGGCGTGAATGAGCGCGAAATACAGATCCGGCCGGCTCAAGGTCGTATTCCGGTCATCGCGACCGGAGGATGGGAAAGATCCTCTGAGCGCGCACGACCACTCCGATCCGTTACCACACCGCTACGAGGTGAGACCAAGCGTAAACGGTGCGTACCACCCTGTCATCCTCACCTTTCGGGCGGCTCCGGCGGGTCGAACGCTGAATGGATCAATCAATGGACTATTGACGTCCGCGATTCTTTTCGAACCACATTGTCGCGTGGTCGACGGCGGCGATCAGCGGCAAGGCGTCCACCGACGTCGATCCCAGTCGGCCGCGACACGCCCACGGCTGCGCCAAAAGATCGTCTCCGACGACCGGGAAGTCGCTGTCATCGAGCCCGGGTGCGTCGAATTCCCGGAGCCGGCGGCGGCCGTTCTCGATCACGAAACACGAGAAAGTCATGATCGGAGGCGGCCCGGACAACCGATATTCTCCGAGGTGCAGTGCCGTGCATTTTTCCATTCCGACGCCGATCATCAGAATGGTGGCGCCGAGGCGGTAGAGCGTGCCGAGCGGAGATCGCTCACCGAGATGGCAGTCGAGGTCGTGCACGCCGGCCACCTGCTCCGCCGCGGCGCCGACCGCCGCGAACGAGGTCTGCGGGTGGGCGCTGCGCCGGGCCGCGGGATGCAGGCGGACGGCCTCGGCGAACGCGCCCATGCCCTGCGAGGGGGTGGAGCGGGGGTCGAAGCCCGGCATGGCGGCCCGGTAGCGATCACGTTCGCTCTCGCTCAGCCCCTGCGTGGCGGTGCGGAACGCCCGGCTGGTCAGGGAGTTGCCCGGCGTCTGCGACGGCACCACGATCGTGCCGCCCTCGCCGAGCACGTCGGCGATCGCCTCCAGCAGCGTGACCGGTCCACCCTGGACGGGGCCGACCCGGCGCAGGCTGCAGTGCACCAGAACGATGCCGCCCGGGGCGATTCCCAGGGCGCGCAGCTGATCCGCCAGCCGGGTGCGATCGATCAACGACCCCATCCCCGTACGGAGGTCTCCAGCCGATCGACGAAGTCCTTGCCGAGCGGGGTCAGCGCGCCGGTCATCCGCAGCTCGGCGATCGCGTCGACGGTCCATGCGTGGTATTTCGTGAACAGCTTCTCCGCCTCGGCATCGCGGTCCGGCGCGGACGCTTGGGCATCGCGGCCCGGCGCGGACGCTTGGGCATCGCGGTCCGGCGCGGACGCTTGGGCATCGCGGTCCGGCACGGACGCCTGGGCATCGCGGTCCAGTAGGGGCGTCTCGGCGCCGCGGCCCAGCCGGGCCCGATAGGCGTCGGCGACCGCGGCATGCGCATAGACGCCCTGCAATACGCCCTCGACCGGCCGCGGGTCGGTACGCCAGCCGACCTTGACGCGCACGTCCGAATCCAGATCGACCAGATCGCAGAGGTCCAGCAGCGCGCCCAGCTTTCCGTGCTGAAACTCGTGCACGAGCAGCACGGCGAGATCGGCCGGTTCGGCCAGCGCGGCGGCGACGGAACCGAACGCGTGCCGCGCCGTCGACGCCCGCTGCCGTCCGGTCTCGTCGGCTCGCAGCGGCACCACCGTGCGCAGAGCGGTGCGCAGGGCCGGCGCGTACCTCGGCAGCTCGGCCTGGATCAGCCGCCACGCCTCGCGCAGCGCCGATCGCCACTGCCGGTCCTCGTCGTCGCCGAGGCGGTCGGCCGGTGGCCAACTGTGGCACGAACGGGCCGGGTCGCCGTCCTCGATGCGGACCGTCCAGCCCTCCTCGAGCTCGACCCGCCGGGCCGGCTGCCAGGACGCGGTCGCCGTGGGGCGCGACAGGTCGGCGACGATCGCCTCGCCGGCGCCGGTGATGCGCAGCGTGTCGCCGTCGGACTCGAGGCGCACCCGGCAGTCCGTGCCGGCGGGCAGATAGGCGGTGCCGACCGTGGGCAGGTGCACGACGCCGGCGGCGACGTCGACCTCGATGTCGACCGGGATCCCCGCACGCACGGCGGCCGCGGCGGCCAGCGCGCCCAGATAGGACAGCGCGCCCAGACAAGACGGATCGCCGCCCCGCAACCGCTCCACCGACCAGGGCCGGACGTACGGGTGGGTCAGCACCTCGCGCACGGCGTCCGGCGACGTCTCCTCGACGTCGCCGAGGATCTTCCACGCCTCGGTGGCGCCGTGCTGGTCGACGACGGCGGACAGGAGCGCGCGGGTGATGGCCAGCTCCTGCTCGGCGAGCCAGCCGACGGTCTCGGCGTCGCCGAAGCCGGAGGCGATCTGCTCGATCAGGACGGTCGGGAACGCGCCGGTGTCGTCGGGCTTGGCGGTCTCGGCGTGCATCCGGTTCTCCTCGTTCGTCCGGTCGATCAGGACGCGCAGGTCGGGACAGAAGACAGAAGGGTTGTCGAAGCCGGTCTCCGGCCGATAGCGGTGCGCGTAGAGGCCGCCGCCGCACTGCCGCAGGACGGGGCAGCTGCGGCAGATCGGGCTGAGACCCTCGTGGCCGCTCTGCCGCGCGGCGACCGGAGCCAGGCGGGCCACGTCGTCGACCGTGTGGGTGAGCACGCTCAGACCGGTCTCCGGCGCTCCGGCGTACGCCGTCTTGATGATGTCGACCTGCTCGTAGTGGCCGTCGGTCTCGATGACGACCAGACCGACGGCGTCGGCACCCAGCTGCTCGCTGCCGCTGGGGCCGCCCCGCGCCGTCGACTCGATGGCGTCGAACATGCGGATCCGCATCGGACGGTGGTCGGCGAGCCAGCGGCGGTGAATGACCGACAGCCAGGTCGCGTACGGCGTAGGGTCGTCACCGGGGCGATCGGGAGGATGCTCCCAGGTGGCGTGCGGCAGCAGGAAGTCCACCTGCGGGGGCCGCTCGGCCACGAGCGCCTCATAGACGCGCTCCGGGTCGTTCGCGATATCGATCGTGCAGAGCAGACCCGCGTACAGCTCGCGGAAGGCCGGGGTGCGCAGCAGCCCGAGAGCCGTGCGCACCCGGTCGAAGCTGCCGGCACCGTTGGCGAAGCGACGATGCCGGTCATTGGCTTCGCGGTCACCGTCCAAGGAGACGCCGACCCGTACGCCGTACTCCTTCAGCACCTCGCACATCGCGGCGTCGAGCCGGACACCGTTCGTCTGCATGATCAGGTCGAGGCGGGCGACCGGTTCGATGGTCGATCGCAGGCAGGCGAGAGCCTCCCGCATGCGTTCGGCACCGAGGAGGAGCGGTTCTCCACCGTGCAATACCACCCGCACTCGCGACAGGTCCGTGGTGGCCGCGTGCTCGGCGATGCGGCGTGCCGCCGACCGCAGGACATGCGGAGACATGGACCGGGGCTTCGTACGCCACGACTGGTCCACGGACTCGTAGACGTAGCAGTGGTCGCACGACAGGTCACATCGGCCGTGAACCTTGAGAATGTATTGACTGATGGGCGGCCCCGCACCGCTCGCGGAACCGGGCATCAGGGCGCAGAGTTGAAGGCGGCGACGTCCAGCCGGCGAAGCAGCGACTCATTGTCCACGATGCGACGAACGACGCGGGCGGCGTGTTCGGCCCGGATCTCCCGCAGGGGCGCGGCCTTGATGGTGGCCAGCGGCTCGGCCAGGGAATCCATGGTCGCCGGAACGGTTTTCACAATGTCTCCAGGTGGAAGTGCGGCGTAACGCCTTGCGTAACGACCTTGGGCCTATGGGGAATTGGCACAATCCAGGCCCGTCACACGCTCGCGTGACGGCCCCGGGTTGACGTATCTCTTGTCGGTGCGTCTGAGGCAGGGCTTCCGTGGTGTTTCGCCGAGGAAAGGACCTGCACAGGCAATGGTGATCAGCAGCAGTGTGTGCTAAGCCACATTCTTGCACGCGCATCCCCCGTCCCGGGGTCGGGGTCAGGAAAGTCGGGCCGGACGCCGCCCCATAGTACGAGCGCCAATCCAGTGGCGGTTCAACCGGATGTCCGATCCTGTCCGGGTGTACGTCCCGGCATGAATCCCTCAATCGAACGGAACACCGGCGTTCGCGAGCCGGTCGCCGTCACGACCCGGCCGGATTCCCTTAACCGGTTAATGGAATCCGCGCCCGTCGATCTCGTTCCGCCGCCGCTGAGCCGGTAGGGCAGCTATGAGGGCCGATCGCGGGGCGGAGGTTGCACGGTCGTACGGAACGAGATTTGTGTCTCCTGTGCAACTCCCATGAACGTGCCACGTGCCCGACGACGGCGTCCGGCCTCGACCGATTCTTCGCCAGCCTCTCCCCACCGCAGACCCGGAAGGTCTCCCGAGGGAAGGTGCCGCATGAAACCTGTGACCCGGCCGCATGTGAGTGTCCGATGACGCTCGCGGAACCCGTTACCCGGCCTCTCGCCGTACCGGAGCAAGCCGGCCGGCCGGGCCGGCGGCCTTGGAAAGCGGCCTTCCTGGCCGCCCTGGCCGTCTGGGCGACCGTCAGCGTCACCCACGTCGCCGTCAGCGCCCTGGCGTGGCTGCCCCGCCCGGGCGGCCGGAGCCCGGACGGGTGGGCGATCCTGCTGGACTGGAACCGCTGGGACGCCGGCCTGTACACCCGGATCGCCGAGGGCGGCTATCACCTGGGCCCGGGCTTTCCGGCCTTCTTCCCGCTCTATCCGCTGCTCGTGCACGTCGCCGACGTGGTGCTGCCGGGCGGTGTGCTGGTCAGCGCCCTGGTCGTCGCCAACGCGGCCGCACTCGGCGCGCTCGCGGTCCTGCATCGACTGGCCGAACACGAGTTCGGGCCGCAGGTCGCTCAGCGCGCGGCCTGGTATCTGGCCGCTTTCCCCACCGGATTCTTCCTTTTCATCGGCTACAACGAGTCGCTGTTCCTCCTGCTCGCGATCGGTGCCCTGTACGCCGGACGCCGGGGACACTGGTGGCTCGCCGGTGCGCTGGGCGGGTTGTCCTCGGCCGCACGCCTGTTCGGGGTGCTGCTCGTGGTTCCGCTCGCGATCGAATACCTGCGGCACCGCCGGATCCGGTTCGATGTGCTCGGCCTGGCGCTGGTACCGCTGGGCGTGATCGCCTACAGCGTCTACTGCGCGGTGGAGCTGGGCAATCCGCTCGCGTTCAGCGTCGCCCAGGACCAGTGGGGCCGCCGCTACACCTTCCCGGGCGGGGCGTGGGTGGACGCCGTCGGGCAGATGAGCGGCCACCGGTTGCTGGATCCGTCGACGCTGGCCGCGATCCTCGACGCCGGGACGGTCCTGGTCGCGGTGGTACTGCTGATCCTGTGTGTGGCCGGGCGCTTCCGGTTCCGGCGCGACCAGCTCTATCTGGTGGTGCAGGCCGCCCTCACCCTCGTCCTGCTGATGTCGACCGAGGTGGCCGGCCGGTCGATGCAGTCGGCGGCCCGCTACGCGCTCGAGGCGGTGGCGATCGTCCTCGTGCTGGCGCGGATGGGCGCCAACCACATCGTCGACCGGACCGTCCTGATGGTCGGCGTGGCGCTGCAGGCGGTGTTCCTGGTGATCTTCATGGCCGGGACCTTCCTCGTCGCCTGACGAGACCTCTACCAGGCGGTCTACCGGTCGTTCTCGGTCAACCTGGTCGGCAACCTGACGCTGCAGCCGCTCGACGCGGCCACCATGACCACGGCCGGCCGGACTCCCGCCAGATCCGCCAGTTCACCTACTGATCAGATCCCGGGTCCGCTCGTGGTCGTCGACGGAACGGTCACTGACTGACATATCGCGCGGGTCATTGACATGGGGTGTGGTCGATCTTACGGTCGGATCGACAAACGACTTAACTATTAAGGTCGGCGCCCCATGTCATTGACTCGTTCTGTCCTCGTGCGCGGCGTGCTCGGCGCCGCCACCGCACTCGTCGCGACCCTCGCCGGAACCGCGCCCGCCTCGGCCGGCGGCCCGCATCAGCCGACGCTGCCCGATCAGGTGTTCGCGCCGTACTTCCAGTCCTACAACGGCACCGACCCGGCCGCCGTGAGCCGCGCCTCCGGCGCGCACTACCTGACCATGGCGTTCCTGCAGACGCAGACGACCGGTTCCTGCGACATCCTCTGGAACGGGGACCCGGCGACGCCGGTCGCGCATTCCCGGTACGGGCCGCAGATCGCCACAATCCGCGCGGCCGGTGGCGACGTCGTACCGTCGTTCGGCGGATACGCCGCCGACAGCACCGCCACCGAGATCGCCGACAGCTGCACCGACGTCAACCGGATCGCCGCCGCGTACGAGAAGGTCGTCACCACCTACGGCGTCACCCGGCTCGACATGGACATCGAGGACATCTCGCTGGACAACACCGCCGCGATCGACCGGCGGAGTCAGGCGATCCACCTGGTCCAGCGCTGGGCCGACCGGCAGCACCGCCCGCTGCAGATCGTCTACACGCTGCCGACCGCGCCGACGGGCCTCGAGCAGAACGCGATCAACGTGCTGGCCAGCGCGGTCAAGTACGGCGCCCGGGTCGACATCGTCAACATCATGACCTTCGACTACTACGACGACCAGGCGCACGAGATGGCGGCCGACACGAAGACCGCCGCCGCGGGCCTGCTCGGGACCCTGCGGACGCTGTATCCGCACCGCACGACCTCCCAGCTGTGGCGCATGGTCGGGATCACCGAGATGGCCGGCATCGACGACTACGGCTCCGGCGGCGAAACCGGCCCGCTGGAGGTGTTCACGCTCGCCGACGCCCACGCGGTCGTGGACTGGGCGACCCGGCATCACATCGGCGAGCTGTCCTTCTGGGCGGTCGGCCGCGACAACGGCGGCTGCCCGGGCACACCCGGCTCCGATGACTGTTCGGGCATCGTGCAGGGCCCCTACCAGCTCACCCACATCATGGCGCCGTTCACCCGGCGCCACTGATCATCCGGCACCCAGCGGGCGTGCGCCCTCCGCCCTCGGTGAAGCGGGACTCGCTGAGCTCGAGCAGCTTCTCGTCCGGGACCAGGGGTGGGACGGTCGGGTCGTCGGGGAGGGTGATGGTGGTGTGGAGGCGGATGTCTCGGGAGGAGGCACCCACCTCGATGGTGAAGTCGCCGCCCTCCAGGCGCCACGCGTCGGCGGCCACGTCCCAGTAGGAGAAGTCGCGGCTGGACAGAGGGAAGTCGACTCGGGTGCTTTCGCCCGGTGAGAGGGCGACCTTGTCGAAGCCGCGCAGCTCGCGCAGTGGGCGGCGGACTGCTGCGTCGGGGTCGCCGACGTAGAGCTGGACGACCTCGCGGCCGGCGCGGGTGCCCGTGTTGGTGACGGTGCAGGAGACGGTGACCGTGTCGGTGACGCTGACTTCAAGTTCTGAGTACTCGAACGTCGTATAGGACAGGCCGTGGCCGAACGGGTAGCGCACCGCCCGCCGGAGGGCGTCGTACCAGCGGTAGCCGATGAAGACGCCCTCGCCGTAGAGGACGGTGCCGCGCTCGCCGGTCCAGGTGACGTAGCCGGGGGTGTCCTCGAGCGCGAGCGGGAAAGTCTCCGCCACCTTGCCGGAGGGGTTGACCCGGCCCAGCAACACGTCGACGACGGCGCCCGCTCCGGCCTGGCCGGGCAGCCACGCCTCGACGATCGCGTCGACCCGGTCGTGCCAAGGGTCCATGGTGACCGCGGCGCCGTTGGAGAGGACCACGACCAGCTTGGCGGGCAGGCCGGCCAGCCGGCCGATCAGCTCGATCTGGTCGGCCGGCAGGGCGAGGGTCGTGCGGTCGTCGGCCTCCTGCTCGAAGGCGAGAGGCAGGCCGGCGAACACCACGATCACGTCGGCGGAAGCGGCGGCGGCCACTGCGTCGTCGATGAGGGCTGAAGCGCGCGCGGAGAGCGGGCCGGCGGCCAGGTGCTCGGCGGCCGCGGCCTTGCGGAGCGGTTCCACGAGGGCGGCCGAGCGGCGGGCCGGACCCCGGCCGTCGTCGACGAACTTGGCGTCGTGGGCGGCGAAGTAGGCGTCGAGGTCGTCCTGGTAGGCGTCGAGCGGCGTGTGCACGTAGCCGGGCGCGTAAACGACGTCGACGGCATCGCTGAGAAGGTTCAGCGCGTTGTCGACGCGGGTCGGGTCGACTCCGGAGGAGCCGCCGCCCTGGATGCGCGCGTGGGCGGCGAAGGCGCCGATCACGGCGACGCGGCCGCTACCGGACAGGGGAAGCGCCACGTTCTCGTTGCGCAGCAACGTCACACAGCCCTCGGCCGCCGACCGGGCCAGCGCGTGATGCTCGTCGGCCTTCAGAAGAGCGAGCTGCTCAGCCGAGAGCCGCCGGCCGGGCGCCACGCCCAGGTCCATGATCGGCCCGTGCACGGCGGCGGGGCCCGGGAAAACACGAGATACCAGGTGCAGCACGCGCCGGACCGCCGCGTCGACGGCCCCGAGGTCCAGCGTGCCCGACTGCACAGCGGCCACGATCTCAGCGTCGGTCCTGCCGCCGGTGCCGGGCATCTCCAGGTCGAGACCGGCGGCCAGGGCGGGCACCCGGTGGTGGACGGCGTTCCAGTCGGAGACGACCACGCCGTCGTAGCCCCACTCGTCGCGCAGCACCGAGGTGAGCAACCACCGGTTTTCCGAGGCGTGTACGCCTCGCAGCCGGCTGTACGAGCACATCACGGTCCACGGGTCGGCGGCCTTCACGACCCGCTCGAAGGCGGCCAGGTAGATCTCGCGCAGCGTACGGTCGTCGGCCTCGACCGAGATGCGGGTCCGCTCGATCTCCTGGTTGTTGGCCGCGAAATGCTTGAGCGAGGCGCCGACGCCGGTCGATTGCAAGCCCTGGACGTACGCCACCCCGAGCTCGCCCGAGAGCATCGGATCCTCCGAGAAGTACTCGAAGTTGCGCCCGCACAGCGGCGACCGCTTCATGTTGACGCCCGGCCCGAGCACGACCTGGACCCCCTCGGCCCGGGCCTCCTCGCCGATCGCGGTCGCGACGCGGCGTACGAGGTCGCGGTCCCAGGAGGCGCCCAGCGCCGACGCGGTCGGGAAGCCGGTGGCCGGCACCCACACCATGTCGACGCCGGTTTCCTTGCGCAGCCCGTGCGGGCCGTCGCCGACCTCGACGGCCGGCACCCCGAGCCGGTCGATCGCCTCGGTGTACCAGTCGTCATGGCCCGAAAGCAGCGAGGCCTTCTCCGAAAGGGTGAGAGCGGCCAGGACGGCGTCAACGTCGTTCACTCAAAGTCCTCAGGTCATCAGGAAATCGTCGGGGTGGGTGTCGCGCACCCGGGTCAGCAGTTCTGGTCCGATGTCGATGCCGCCCTCGGCCAGCGCGTCGAGCACGACGCCGCTCAGCGGCGACGCGTCGGCCACGACGACCTCGGCGGCGGGTGCGACTCGCGCCAACTCCGCAGTGAGCGCGTCCCGCATCGCCGGGTGTTCGGAGGTCGCGACCGAGCCGTTGAGCAGCACCGGCAGCTCACCGGACGCCAGGTCGACTCCGACGCGCCGCGAGCACCACTCCGCCAGCCGGACAAAAGCCGACGCCTGCGCGGCGACGATCTCCGTTGCCACCGGATCGCCGGCACCGGCCGTGGCCAGAACGACTCGCGACGCCTTCCAGAGGTCGGTCTCGGGCCGGGCGCCGAATCTCCGGGTAAAGGAGTGCCGGAGTTCCCAGCCGTCGGCGACCCCGTAGAAATCACACATGGCCGCGGTGAGCCCGGTCGAAGGGCCAAGGCCCATCCAGGCCCGGACCACCGCCTTCAGTGCGTTGGCGCCGAGCCCGCTGCCGCCGAGGTGGTCGAAGACGAAGAAGCCGGAGTGCTCCTCGCGCCCGTCCTTCGACCGGGCTCCGACCGCCGGCCCGGTGCCGACGGTGATCGACGCGGCGACGCCGGAGCCGTCGACCAGGCGTAGTGAGGCGTACGCGTCGTTCTTGACGCTCCAGCGGTCCATGGCGCCGAGCCGTTCTCGGAGGTGGCCGTCCCAGAACTTCGCGTCCTCGGGATAGTCGACGCCGGCGATCCGGAACGCCGCCGAGACGATCTCGCCGGGGTCGATGCCGGTGGCGGCGACCGCCTCGAAGACCGCTTCCACGGCGGAATCGACACTGGGGGCGCCGTAGATGTCGCCGTTTCCGCCCCGGCCGCGGCCCAAGACGGCGCCCTCGGCGTCGGTGACGAGGGCGACCGTCTTGGAGTTTCCGGCGTCGACGGCCAGATAAGCACGACTCATTTGAGCAAGCGTGCCGGAAGGTAGGCCCGGTGCGCGTACGCCATCTCGTCGTACAGCTCCTCGGCGACCGCGAGCGTGGGCACCATCGGGTTGGCGGCCAGCGCCCGGATGCCGTCGGCCCGGTTGCCCTTCCACGCCGCCTCGGCGGCCAGGTACTGGAATTCGGCGAGCTGCTGCACGAGACCGCGTACGGCGTGGGGCAGCGGTTTCTGCGGTAGCGGCCGTACGCCCTTACCGTCCACCGTGCACCACATCTCGACGACGACGTCCTCGTCGAAGCCGGGCAGCGCGCCGCCGACGTTGGGCAGGTTGACCGGCAGGCGGGCGCTCTTGTCGTTGTAGTAGGCGCTCATCACGTCGATCGCCAGCTCGAGCTCGTGGATGCCGCCCCGGGAGCGGGCCGGATCCAGGGCGGGCACCTCGACGTTCATCTGCTCCTGGTAGTGCTCCCAGTAGCCGGGCAACGCGGCGAGCAGATCCTCGGCCCGGGTGGTGCGCTTGGCCTGCGACTCGCGGAGCACCTCCTCGCGGAAGTAGTAGTACTGGAAGTAGTCGGCCGGCACCGACCGCATGGTGGTCGCCAGCCGCAGCATCCGCTTGGAGTGGATGTCGAGCGCCGGGTCGTCCTTGCGCGCCTCCCAGGCCGCGTCGAGCAGCGGCATGAGGTCCTGGCCGTCGTAGGTGTGCTCGTACGACCAGATGTTGTGGTTGACGCCGGCCATGACGATGTTGGCCTTTTCAGAACTGAGGCCGGCCGCGCGAAGCACCGTCTTCGGGAACACGATCGGGCCCTCGCACATCGACCAGATCGTCCGGTCGGTGAACCGGGTGACCGCCTGGGACACGATGTTGACCGGGTTGGTGTAGTTGAAGATGACCGCGTTCGGCGCCACCGCGTCGAGGTCGCGGATGATGTCCTCGTAGATGTGGATCGAGCGCAGGGACATGAAGAACCCGCCCGGTCCCTGGGTTTCCTGGCCGATGACGCCGTGCTTGAGCGGGATGCGCTCGTCGAGAGCCCGCGCGGCGAAGTCACCGGGCCGGAAGCTGGCGAGAACCGCGTCGGCGTCGGTCAGCGCGGCCCGCCGGTCGGTCGTCGACGAAATCTTGATGTCGAGCCCGTCCGCTTCGGCGATCTTCCGCGCGATCGTCTCGACGGCGTGCAGGCGGTCCGGGTTGATGTCCTGGATGACGATCTCGGAGCCGTCGAACTCCTTGCCGTGGGCCAGGATCGACGCCATGGTCCCGGCGCCCCGCGAGGATCCGCCACCGATGTACACGAGCTTGATGGATGCCATGATCATTTCTCCGGAAAGGCGGCCGAGCGGTCCGCGATGAGCGTGGGGTTCTTGCATTCGACGACGATGGTGGCCGGCCAGTCGGCCTCATAGGACGAAGCCGCCACGATCCGTTGGAAGGCCGCATGTTTGTGCGCGCCGCACACGATCATGATGACCTCGCGGGACAGCGCGGCGATCGTGTCGACGCCGACCGTCACTCCCCGGGTGGGCACCATGTCGAGGGCCGTGAACTCGGGGAACGTCCCCATGTTGTCCCGCCGGGTCGCCTCGCCCAGCGCGGTGACATGGGTCCGTGCGGAACGCGGGGTGCCGGGCTGGTTGAACGCGATGTGCCCGTCCCCGGCCCCGCTGGCCAGCAGGAACAGGTCGATCCCGCCGGCCGCGTCGATGACCTCGTCGTAGCGTTGCGGCTGGGCCGGGTCGGGCACCCAGATGTCGATGTCCGGCCCGATCGGCGCCACGATCTCGCGCTGCGCGAAGCCCAGGCACGAGTACGACAACTCGGGCGCGACCCGGCGGAGAGCGCCGGACTCGACGTAGTCGTCCATCATGACGATGACCAGCCGCGACAGGTCGACTCCCCGGGCGCCGTGGCGCGCCAGGGCCCGGTAGACCGGCATCGCGGTGCGACCGCTGGGGCAACCGAGCAGGAACGGCCGGCTTCCGGCCGCGGCCATGCGGTCGAGGATCGTCGTGGCGACCTCGTCGCCGACGGCGTCGGCGTCGGGCCGGACGATGGGTTGAAGAGTCACGTGCTTACTCCTTGATCGCGCCGGCCAGCATTCCGGAGATGAATTTGCGCTGGAAGACGACGTAGAGGACGAGTACCGGCGCGGCGACGATCAGGCCACCGGCGGCCATCAGGTTGATCTGGGTGACGTACTTGCCCTGGAAGACGCCGAGGGCGACGGTCGCGGTCTGGTTCTCACCGTGCAGGAACACCAGCGACAGGAAGTAGTCGTTCCAGGTCCACATGAAGCTGAGCAGGATCAGCGTGTAGATCGCGGGACGGGCCATGGGCGCGGCCATCGACCGCAGCATGCGCAGCGACCCGGCGCCGTCCAGCTCGGCCGACTCGAACGCCGAGCGGGGCAGCGCGCGGAACGCGGCCCGCATCCAGAAGATGCCGAACGGCACGCCCATGCCCAGGTGGACGAGGATGATGCCGGGCAGCGTATCGGTGAGGCCGAACGTCCGGAACTGGTAGTAGAGCGGGACGATGATCGCCTCGAGGGAGATCATCATGCCGAGCAGGACGATCGGGAACAGCACCTTGTCGCCCACGACGCCGAGCACGCCGAACGCGTACCCGCCCAGCAGAGCGAGAAGCACCTGCCCGACCACGACGCAGACGGCGATGATCATCGAGACCGTCATGGCCTGCGTGAAATCGGCGTCGCGCCACGCGGTGGTGAAGTTGCTCCACTGGAACTGCGAGACGCCGACCGGCTTGCCGGAGCGGTCCGGGCTCAGAGCCGAGACGACGAAGGTGCCGACCGGGAACAGCACGATGACGGCCAGGATCGTCAGGACGACGTAGTTGACGGCGCGTTCCGTCTTCGAGATCACGGTCAGTCCCTCTCCGACACGCGGGTGATGATGACCGCGATGACCAGGCACAGGGCCGCCATCACGACACCGATCGCCGCCGCGAGTCCGACTTGCGGGTTCTGGAACGCGGCCTTGTAGAGGGCCACGGCCGGGGTCAGGGTCGACGTTCCCGGACCGCCGTGGGTGGTGATCCAGACGAGGTCGAAGGTGCGCAGGGCGGCGGTGATCGTCAGGGTCAGCGCCACCGCCATCTGCCCGCGCAGGCCCGGCAGCGTGACGGTGAAGAACTCCCGGACCGGGCCGGCGCCGTCGATGCGCGCCGCCTCGTACAGCTCGGGGGAGATGGCCGACGTGCCGGAGATGAACAGCACCATGCAGAAGCCGAAGGTCACCCACGTGCCGACGAGACCCAGCGCGGGCAGAGCCCACGTGAAATCTCCGAGCCACGTACGCGCGAGCGAGCCGAGCCCGACCGCGCGCAGCGCCCCGTTGAGCGGGCCGTCCGGCGCGTAGATCCGCTTGAACACCAGCGCGATGACGACGGTCGTCATGACCTGGGGCAGGAAGAAGATCCAGCGGTAGACGGCCATGCCCGGCTGCTTCGCCCGCGTGAGCAGCGCCGCCGACAGCAGGCCGAGGACGATGGGCAGCAGCGCGAAGAAGCCGATGAGCACCAGCACGTGCCCGAAGGTCGAGCGCAGGACCGGGTCGGTGAGGAACGTGACGTAGTTCTGGAACCCCACCCAGGTCGACGCGCTCACGCCGTCCCACTTGTAGAACGAGTACTGGATCGACTGGCCCAGCGGGACGAGCACGACCAGCGCGTACAGGGCGAGGGGGAGCGCGGCGAAGGCGAGGCCGATCCACCGCGTCCGGCGGCGCACGGAGCGGCGCCGGACGTCGGTGGAGCGGGCCGGGCGCGCGTCGCGTGTCTGAGCCGACGAGGTCGAGCGCGCGGAGGTGACCATGGTCAGCTCTGCCCGGCCAGGAAGGTGTCCCGGTCCTTGTCGACGGCGGCCGTGAACTTGTCGGCCGTCGTCTTTCCGGCGTACAGCAGCTGGAGGTTCTGGCCGAGGGTGTCGAGCATCGTGGGGCTGGACCAGTCGAAGTACGGGACGTAGCCGTCGTTCTTGTCCAGGGTGGCGGCGCCGGCCGACTCCCCGGTCAGGCTGAGCGACGCGGGCGGAACCTGGACGTCCGGGGACATCGCCGGGACGAGGCCGCGGTCGACCGCGGCCTGGCCCGCCTGGGGCGACATCAGGTAGTTCAGGAACGCCGCGGCGACGTCGGGGTGCTTGCTCTTCGCCGAGACCACCAGGGCACCCGGTGCGGCGCCCACGCCGACCGTCCCGCTACCGCTCTGCTGCGGCAGCTGCAGGTAGCCGAAGTGGCCCTGCTGCTGCGCGTTCAGGCCGAGCGAGCCCGTGTACTCCCAGCGGAACACGCCCTTGCCACCGACGAAGTCGGCGACCGCCGTCTGGTAGTCGATGCCGTTGAAGTGCGGCGGGAAGTAGCCCTCGTCGGCCCACTTCTTGGTGAGCGTGACGGCGTCGGTCATCGCGACGTCGGTCGCCTTCACCGACGAGTCGCCGTAGATGTAGTTGTTGAGCTTGGTCTTGTCGGCCAGCAGGGCCTGCACCCCGAGGAGCACGGTCGTCGAGCCGTCCTGGCTGCCGTACTCGAACGGGATCTGGCCCGCGGCCTTGGCCTTGGCGGCGTCGGCCTCGAGGTCGGCGAGGTTCGTGGGCGGGTCGATCCCGAGAGCCTTGAGCTTGTCGGCGTTGTAGTAGAGGCCGATCAGCGACGTCCGGGCCATCGGGGTCGCGAACCACGAACCCGACCCCATCGTCTTGAAATCGGTGGTGAACTGGTTCTGCCGCGCGATCGTGGTCGGCACCGACTTGTCCCAGCCGTAGGCCTTCGCGTACGCGTCGAGGTTGAGGACCAGGCCGCCCTTGGCCAGGGTGCCGAGCGACTGCCACCCGTTGTTGGCGGTCGCGATGTCGGGGCCGCCGGCGTCCTGGAGCTGGAGGTTGAGGGTGGAGTTGAGCTGGCCCCAGTCCTCGGTCTTCCGCTCGATCTTGACGTTCGGGTACTTCTTCTCGAAGTCGGTGATCACCTGCTTGATCCACTCGCCCTCGGCCGCACCCCAGAAATCGGTGAGGTTGAGGGTCACGTTGCCGGCCTTGGCGACGTCGGTCGAGACGGTGGTCGGCGCGTCGTTCTTGGCCGCGGAGCCGCTACCCGGGGAGCACGCGGCCAGGCCTAACGCGAGCGCCGCCGCGATTACCGCTTTATGAACTTTCATTTTCACTCCTGTTTCGCCGGTCCTCCGGACACTAGACGTTCCTATACCAGTTAGTCCAGTACTGAACCAGAAACGGAAACTGGTCGCACCAAAGGGCCAACTGGTACGCTGCTCGGCGTGACGACCGGTACCGCCTCGACACAGGCCTACGAGCAGCTGACCCGAGATCTCACGGTCGGCCGCTACGCACCCGGCTCACGGCTGCCCGGCGAGCGCGACCTGGCCGCTCAGCTCGGCGTCAGCCGGGCGACCCTGCGCCTCGCGCTCAGCCGCCTCGAATCGGAGGGCACGCTGCAGCGCTCGGCCCAGCGCGGCTGGTTCGTCCCCACCCAGGTGCTCGGCGAGCCGCCGAGCACGCTGCAGTCGTTCACCGAGATGGCCCGGGCCCGGGGCCTGCGCCCGACCGCCCGCGTCCTGCGCCAGGAGGTACGGCCGGCCAGCCTCGACGAGGCGGCCAAGCTCCGCATCGCGCCGGCCGCCCCGGTCATCCAGATCGACCGCCTGCGCGGCATGGACGGCACCCCGGTCTGCTTCGACGTAATCGTCGTCCCCGAGAGCCACGCCTCGGCGCTGGCCGTTGCCGACCTCGCCGACGTTTCGCTCTACGACGAGTTGCGGGAGCGCTGCGGGATCGAGGTCCACCGCAGTGCGTACACGCTGATGGCCGAGATCGCCGACGCGGAACTGGCCCGGCTGCTGGGCATCACCGCCGGCGCGCCCGTCCTGGTCGGCGACGAGGTCGCCTACACCTCCGACGGCACACCGGTCCTCATCGGCCACAACAAGTACCGCGGCGACGCGTACCGCTTCGAGGCGGACCTGTTCCGCCGAGCCTGACTACCCAGCCTGGCTACCGAGCCTGACTACGGGGTTTCGATGCGCGCGGGTATCGCGTGCCCGGTGCCGTCGATCAGCTGGTCGCCTTCTATGCGCCAGTGTCCGGGGAGAGACCGGCCCGTCGCCTTGCTGACCACGCGGTAGTAGCCGTCGCCGGCGTGCTCGAAGCGCCAGAGCTGGCAGCCGCCGGCGCGATGCGGGCGATAGGCGACCGTACGCCCGCACGCGTCGAGGGCGAGCTGCCCGGCCGCATCGGCGAGCAGGACGTCGCCGAGCGGCTGCAGGCGGAACTGCTGGCACGCCTCGCCGGTCGCGGTCGCCGTCTGCACGGGCGAGCCGGCTCCGCCGCAGCCGGCACCCTGCAGAACGCGGCCGTTGAGCTTGCTCTGGATCGTCGACCAGCCGTTCGGCGCCGGGGCGAGCCGGAACTGCTGGCAGTCGTTGTCGAGCCAGCCCCACTGGGCCACCCGGGCGCCCTCGGCGTCGACGCAGGCCGCTACCTCGGCGACCTTGTTGCTGAAGCGGTTGTCGATGCTCACGTATCCGTCGGCGCGGTCGTCCAGCCGCCACTGCCGGCAGGTGTCTCCGGTGGACGGTGCGCTGAGCGTGATGTCGGCGCCCTCGTAGCCGCAGGACGGGTTCGAGATGACGCTGCCGTCGGCGCGGTTCACCAAGGTGGCGTACGCCGGGCCGTGGCCGATCTCCCGGCTGCCGGACAGCGGGTCGCCGAGCGCGGGCCATCCGCCCTTCCATGCGACGGGCCGGACCGAGAGCTTGGGCAGGCCGTTGTCGTAGAGGTCGTAGTAGTGGTGAACGTAGAGGTCGCCGAAGACGTCGCCGCCGCCCGGCCCGCGGAACTCGTTGTAGCCGCGGAGCACCTCGGTGCCGCCGCCGGCGAGCATCGCCACGCCGGACCGGTCGACGTACGGTCCGGTGACGCCGGTGGAGCGCCCGACCACGACACGGTAGTCGCTGTCGACGCCGCGGCAGCAGTAGTCGAAGCTCGCGAAAAGGTAGTAGTAGCCGCCGTGCCGGGTGATCGACGCGCCCTCGATCGAGGCGCCGCCGCGGGAGGCGAGCGAGTAGAGCGTCGTGTCGCCGGGCGACAGCATCCCGGTCGCGCGGTCGAGGCGGCGCATCTTGATGCCGTCCCAGAACGACCCGAACGCCAGCCACGCGTTGCTGCCGTCGAGCACCAGCTCGGGGTCGATCGCGTTGAAATTGTCGGCCGTGCTCGACCTCACGACCATGCCGTGATCAACCCAGCGGTAGGCGGGGCTCGCCGGGTCGAGCGTCGTGTTGGTCGCCAGCCCGATCACCGAGTTGTTGGTGCCGAACGACGAGGCTGCGTAGTACAGGTGGTAGAGGCCGCCGAAGAAACTGATGTCGGGCGCCCAGAAGTCCGGGGGAGTCGTGCCGAGCTGCTCGGGGACCCAGGCCGGCGCGGTGGTGAAGACCGGGCCGAGGTCGCTCCAGTGCAGCAGGTCGGTCGACCGGCGCATCGGCAGGTAGGTGCGCGTCGCCGAGTCACCGGTGATGAAGCTGTAGTAGTAACGACCCTGCCGGATGATGGTCGGGTCGTGCGCGATCGGGTCATCGGCGATCCGCCCGGCAGCGAGGCCTTTCGGCGCGGCGACGGCCGTCCCGCCCGGCAGCGCGCCGATCGAGGCGACAAGCAGCAACAGGGCGGCGAGCGCGCGCCGCGCGGCGACGGTCATGCATGCATGGTCCTCGTTGGACGCGGCCCGCGCCAGGGCCTCGCCGGCGGCGGTATCGGCGCCACGGCCATCGCCCGCACCTCGACTTCGATACTCGGCCTAGCCGCTGACCAGGACTTCGGTCAGGGCGCTCAGCAGGGAGTCGGGGAGGGACAGGGACTGGAGGGCGGCGACCTTGCGGAGG
This sequence comes from Actinoplanes sp., assembly GCA_036402935.1. GTDB lineage: Bacteria > Actinomycetota > Actinomycetes > Mycobacteriales > Micromonosporaceae > Actinoplanes. The sequence continues at coordinate 2,542 of DASWRZ010000021.1, read as the reverse complement.
TCGTCGCCGTCGGTGCGCAGGACGTTCCAGGCGGCCAGCTTGCGGTCGTGGTGCCACTGGGCGCGGGCGAGGAGCTCGAACAGCCGCTGCCGCTTGTCGGCCGGGACGGTCCCGAAGCGTACGGAAATCCGCAGGTCGCCGTCGGCGGGCGCCCCGGTGATCGTCACCAGGCCCTCGGTGATGACCGCGCCGGAGGCCTCGGCGACGTCGGCACCGAGAAACCGGATGGTCCAGTCGCGGTGAGCGGGAACGACGGCCGGGTCGGAGGCGGGCCCGATGGTCAGCGTCTGGTCGGCGTCGTTCCACACCAGCGGCGTACGTGAGACGCGATCGCCGTCGTCCTCGACCAGTTCGCGGGTGCCGTCGGCACCGGGCAGCAGAAGCAGTTCCAGAGCGGACGGGTTGGAATCCGCGCGCTCGAAGGCGTTCTGCGCCAGCGGTAGCACCGCGCCGGCCTTCAGCAGGGCCGGGATGGACTGGTCGTCGCGGTGCAGCCGGATGTGCTGGCCGCCCGGGCCGGCGCGGTAGACCGTTCCGGTGAAGATGTCGGCCCAGGCGCCCTCCGGGAGCCAGGCGTCGGCGGACCCCATCAGCGTGACGTCGTCGGAGGGGTCGGTGATCGGCGCGACGAGCAGCGAGTCGCCGAAGAGGAACTGGGTGGGCACGTCATAGGCCGGGTACTCCCAGTACATCGGGCGCACCAGCGGTTCGCCCTGGGCGGCACGGTGGTTCATCGTGTGCAGGTAGGGCACCAGGCGGTGCCGGAACCGCAGCGCCTCCCCGAACGCGTCGCGGGCCTGTCGGGGATAGGCCCACGGTTCCTTCTGCAGGAACGGGTTCGACGACGAGTGCAGCCGGTTGATCGGTGAGAAGACGCCGAGCTGGATCCAGCGCACGGTCAGCATGTCGTCGCGGACGCCGAAGATGTGGCCGCCGACGTCGTGGCTCCACCAGCCGTAGCCGATGTTGGAGGCGGTGGCCGTGAAGTGCGGCTGGAAGCGCAGCGAGTCCCAGCTGATGATGCTGTCGCCGCTGAAGCCGACCGGGTAGCGCTGGCTGCCGGGCCCGGCATAGCGGGAGAAGATGAGCCCGCTCTCGGAGTCGACGAAATGCAGGTGGTTGAGCATCCACAACGGATCGACGCCGGGAACGTTGGAGAGCTGACCCTGCTGCCAGTCGATCCACCAGAAGTCGACGCCCTGCCGCTCCAGGGGGCGGTGCAGGACGTCGAAGTATGCCTCGGCGAAGCGCTCGTCGGTGATGTCGAACGGCACGCCGACGCCGGCCGCCGGGTCGACGCCCAGCGCCTCGGCCATCGCCGGGAACGCGTCCTCGAACGGCTGGACGCCCTCGTGCGGATGCAGGTTGAGGGTCACCCGCAGGCCGCGCCGGTGCAGGTCGGCCAGGAACGCCGCCGGGTCGGGGAAGAGGGCCGGCTCCCAGCTGTAGCCGGTCCAGCCCGTGCCGTACTCGGGCGGGACGGAACTGACCCGGTGCCAGTCCATGTCGATCACGGCCACCGAGAACGGCACGCGCTCGGCCTCGAACCGGTCCATCAACTCGAGGTACTCCTGGGCGCTGTACGCGTGGTAACGGCTCCACCAGTTGCCCAGGGCCCACCGGGGAAGAACCGGAGGCGGCCCGGACACCGCATAGAACGCACGGACGGCGTCCGCGTAGTCGTGGCCGTAGGCGAACACGTACACGTCCCGGCGGCCGGGCACCCGGCGGTCGATCCATCCGGCGTCGGTGAACAGGAACGACCCGCTGTCGTCGAGCACCGCGATGCCGTCCCGGGACGCCACGCCGTCCTCCAGCGGGACGGCGCCGTCGGCCTCGTCGAGGGTGCGCGCGGTGCCGCCGAGGGTGCGCGGCGTGGTGCCCCAGCGCCAGGTCGCCCGGTGCGCGCTGACCGCACCGCGTACGCGTACGGAGAGGCCGGCCGTGCTGAACGGCCGGCGGTCCCACGTCAGATGAAACCGGTCGGTGAGGATCTCGAGCTGCTCGTCCGACTCGGTGACGCTGAATTCAGGTCGAGGGTGGTCGCGACGGACGGCGAACGTCGAGGCGCGGTCCTCGAAGCCGCCGTCGTCGCTCCACTCCAGCCGCAGCAGGCCGTCGAGCAGGACGCTGATCCGCCAGTGATCCCCGGTCAGCACGGACTCCGGGCGGGCGATCGGGGAGGACTGGCGGAGGGCGAAGCGGCCTGTCGTCATACTCCGATCATGGCGCGGGTACCCAGGGCTGGGCCACCTGTCGGCTCGAATCGGCCGCGAACGAGGTGTCGGTGTCCCATGGGTCGGTCCTCCGTCACTGGCCGGATGGAGCGTGTTGCCGAAGCTGCGGGGACACCCGCGGCCCCGGGTCGAGTGCGAACATGTTCGACGCGCCGGGCGTGGCGTTGGACGGGATGAAGTCGGTGCAGTTGCTGTCGGTGTCGGTCCCGTCTGGGTAGCGCGCTGCACTGCTGCCCGCGGGCGGTACGGGGACGGTGCAGCCGCCCAGTCCCGGACCCGACGCGCCCTGGTAGCCCTCCTGCAGC